>CANPVW010000248.1 GCA_947581745.1 Candidatus Benthicola azotiphorus | reverse complement strand
ATGTCCGGTTCGGGGCGACGACCGCGAGCGTCGTCGCGGCACAGAGTCCGATCAGGGTGATCAGGAGGGTCTTCTTGCCACCCAACCGATCGTCCACGAAGCCGAAACCGAGGGCGCCGAGCCCGGCCACGACGTTCAGCACGATGCCGAACACCAGCACCTCTCCCTCGTCGAAACCGAAGGTGCCGATGGCGTATATCGATCCGAAAACGAACACGGCGACCAGGGCGTCGTTGTATACGAGTCTCGCCGCGAGGAACTTCACGATCTCCCGGTAGCGCCTCACCTCGGCGAACGTGTGGCGCAGCTCCCGAAACGCCCCGGCGACGTCCACCTTCGCGGACCTCTCCTGCCGCTCCTTCACGAACAGGAACATCGGGAGGCTGAACACGACGACCCACGCCGCGACCAGCAGATTCGTGGCCCTGATGTGAAAACCGTCCGTCGTGGGCAGGAAACCGAGGCGGAGCTCCGGCCGGACGAAGAACAGCAGCGCCGCCACCATCGTGACCAGCCCGCCGATGTACCCGATCCCCCAGCCGAATCCCGAGACCCGGCCGATCCGGTCCTCCCCTACCAGCTCGGGAAGGAACGCGTTGTAGAGCACCGTGGCCATCTCGAAGGCCACGTTGGCGAACACGTAGATGGTCAGCGCCTTGAGGACCGCGTGAGTGTCGGACGGACTGACGAACGTGAGAAGTGCCGTGGCGCCCGCGCACGCCAGGGTCATCAGGATCAGATACCGGCGCCGACGACCGCTCCTGTCGGCCACCGCACCGAGGATCGGAGACAGGATGGCAATGAGGATGGCGCTTGCCACGACCCCTCGCGACCACAGGGCGGTTCCGACATCCTCGTTCGGAGCGAAGGAGCGCACGAAGTACGCATTGTAGATGAACGTGCCCACCAGCGTGTTGAACGCCGAGATGGCCCAGTCGTACGAGATCCAGGCGCGAACCGCGCGGCGGTCGCTCACGCCTTGTACCACTCCAGCGACAGGTCGGCCCTCGGCTCGATGCGATCCCGCAAGGCCGCGAGCTCTTGCCGACTCATCGGCCTGAACTCCCGCGCGATGCGCGCGTTCTCCCGCACCAGCTCCGGCCTCTCCATCCCCACGACGGCCACGTTCACGGGCAGCGACCACACGTAACGCAGAGTCTCATCGATCGTGCAGATCCCCTCACTCAGCAGGCGACCGTCCGCCGACGTCTTCATCGCGATCATCCCGATGTCCCTCGCCACGATATCCACGAGTACCTGCCGTTGGAAGCTCCGCTGGTGATAATCGATCGGGTTGACCGGAAACTGGAACGTGTCGAACCGCCACCCCTCGTCCCAGTATTCGAGCGCGCGGCGATGGGCGGCGGGGGTCACGTGGCCGGTCACCCCGACGAAGCGCACCAGGCCCTGGTCCCTCGCCTCCATGATGTACTCCATCGCCCCGCCGGGCCGGAACGCGAGATCCACGTCTTCCACGCTCTTGGTGCTGTGGAGCTGCCACACGTCGAGGTAGTCGGTACGCAGCCGCTCGAGGCTGCCCTCGAGGTGCCGGCGGGCGCTCTCGGCGCTCCGGTCACGTGGCGAGTGCGTCTTGCTCATGATGAGGACGTCGGACCGAACGTCCTGCAGGGCGGCTCCGAGCCAGCGCTCCGACTTGCCGTTCTGGTAGCTCTCCGCGTTGTCGAAGAAGCGAACGCCTTCCTCGAGGGCCGTCTCCACGAGCACGCGAGCGTCCGACTCGCTCGCCGACCGACCGACGTGGTGGCCTCCCAGCGCGAGGATCGGTACCTCGAGTCCCGTACGGCCCAGCCGGCGCGTCGGAAGAGATGTCGGGGGGAGATCGCCTGCGGGGACGCGGCCATCGGACGGGCGGACGGAATCCGCAGAAGCGGCACCGGCGGCCGGGGCCGGCAGCCCGAGAGCTGCCATGAGGCCGGCGAAGGTACGCGCGAACGCTCTCCTGTCCATCGGGCTCCTCCGCTTGGGAAGGAGCCCAATGTAAAGCAGCTACCGGGGCGGCGCGCAAACCTCCGGGGCGGTCAGGGAGCGTCCGGGACCGACTCGGGTTCCGCCTCCGCCTCGGGAACGAGCTTCACCTCGACGTAGCGGTCATGGTTGAAGTAGCGGGTGGCAGCCGCGCCGATCGCTTCGGACGTGAGGCCGTCCACCAGCCCATCGTAGTCGAGGATCAGCCGCAGGTCCTCGTCGTTCTGGTCGTACACGTTGAGCACCGACATCCAGAATCCGTTCTCCCGCAGATCGGTCTCACGCTGGCGCCGCTGCGCTTCCTTCACCTTGGCCAGGTTCTCGACCGACGCGCCGTACGTGGCGAGGCTGTCGATCGCCGAGAAGGTGGCCTCGGTCAGCTCGTCCAGTCTGTTCGGATCGGCACCGAACGAGATGCGGACGCTGTAGCGCTCCCGCGGCTCGCGGGAACCGGAGCCGTACGCTCCCGCCCCGTACGTGCCTCCCATGTCCTCCCTGAGAATCTCGCGCAGCATGTTGCTGAGGACTTCGGTCATCGACTGCAGGGTGTACCGGTTCTCCCGGTTGAAGTCGAAATCGCCCGTGAAGATGAGCGTCTGGCGTCCCTTGGGCTCCAGGCCCTTGTGGACGGTGCGCTGCACGACCCCCTTCGGCGGCTCCATGCCGACGTCCCGCCAGGTCTCGTGTCGCCCGGTCGACGGCAGGGCCGCGAGGTACCTCTCCACCAGCGGAAGAACACCCTCCGGATCGAACGAGCCCACCAGCGTGAACGTGAAGTCCCCGGCATCGGAGAACCGGTCCCGGTAGAAGTCGAGTGCCCTGTCGAGATCGATCTCGTCCAGCATCTCCGGGGTCGGAGGCAGATAACGCGGATGATACTGGGCCAGGACCGCGCCGACCGTGTCTCCGTACACGGCTTCCGGATTCGCCCCGCGGTTCGTCAGCACCGTCCGCATGCGGGAACGGAAGGCGGCCACGGCCGTCTCGTCGCGCCGCGGAGCCGTGAAGTACAGGTACACGAGCTGGAGCAGGCTCTCCAGGTCCTTCGGGGAGGCGCTTCCCGAGATCCCTTCACTCAGCTCCGAGATCGACGGGCCCACCGAGACGGCCTTTCCGGCGAGCATCTTCTGGAGCTCCACCGCGCTGAACTCGCCCACCCCACCGATGCTGACGAGCGTGGCCGCCCACGAAGCGGACTCGTAGTCCTCGTCCGTGGCGAGCGAAGTGCCGCCCGGGCTGCGTCCGTTGAACAGCACTTCGTCGTCCTGGAAGTCCGTCGGTTTCAGGATGAGGCGCGCCCCGTTGCTCAGGTGCCAGATCTCCACGCCGAGCTCGGCGATCTCCTCCCGCTCGACGACCTGGCCCGGCGTCGGCTCGACCGCGAGCAGCGGCCGATCGGACCCCGCGTCCTCCCAGGGCTCGATCGGCGAGGCCCGGGCGGCGTCGAACGCGGCGGCGAGCGCCGGCTCGTCTGGCACCTCCACGCCGGGCTTCTCCGGAGAAGCGGCCAGAATCACACGGTTTTCGTCCCCGATCCACTCGCGACCGATCCGATTGACCTCGTCCAGCGTTATGGTGGGCAGGAAGCGTCTGGCCAGCGCGTACTCGTAGGCGATCCCCGGAGTCGGCTCGCCATCCAGGAATACGCGCACGTACTCGCTCGCCAGGCGCGAAGACTCCCGCTGGTCGCGCTCGATGAAGGACCGCTCGTAGGAGCGGAGAACGTCCGCCTTCTGCCGGTCGAGCTCGGCCTGCGTGAACCCGAAGCGCTGCACGCGCTCGGCCTCCACCAGCACCCGTTCGAGGCCCCTCTCGATCTCTCCGTCCTTCACGGTGGCGCCGAGCTGGTACACGTCGGCCTCGCGCACGAAGCGTCCCTTGCCGGAACCCGCGCCGAGGAACGGCGGGTCGTCGCTGGATTGCGTGATCTCGAACATCCGGAAATTGAACATCGAATTGTAGGCCTGCTCGACGAACGACCTCCGGTAGTCCGCGTGCGTGTCCTGATCCGCTACCGGGAGCTTCCACGTGACGCTCACGTTGGAAAGCGTGAGTTCCGGATCGGTGGCGATCGAATACAGGGTCTCCCGGTGGTCCGGCACCGAGATCGCCGGACGGGGCCGCTCCATCTCCGGATCCCGAATCCCCTGGAAATGCTGTCGGATGAGGTCCTCGATCCTCGCGGGGTCGAAGTCGCCGACGGCCACCACGGCCATCAGGTCGGGCCGATACCAGTCGGCGTAGAAGCGCTTGAGGACCGCGTGGTCGAAGGTCTCGAGGATCTCGGGATCTCCGATCGGCAGCCGCTCCGCGTACAGCGAACCCTGAAACAGGACGGGAAACTGCTGATCCTGGATGCGGGCCCACGCCCCCTGGCCCAGGCGCCACTCTTCCAGCACCACTCCCCGCTCCTTTTCGACTTCCACCGAATCGAAGGAGATGGCGTGCGCCCAGTCCTCGAGGATCTGAAAAGCGGTCTCGACGATGGCCGTGCTGTCCGTGGGAATTGTCAGCATGTACACCGTTTCGTCGAAGCTGGTGTACGCGTTCACATCGGCTCCGAATCGCATCCCGACGAACTGCAGGTAGTCGATCAGCTCCTGCTTCTCGAAGTGCTCGGTCCCGTTGAACGCCATGTGCTCGACGAAGTGAGCGAGGCCCAGCTGGTCCGGGTCCTCGAGAACGGATCCCGCATTCACGATCAGCCGCAGCTCGGCCCGCTTCTCCGGCCGCCTGTTGGCCCGGATGAAGTAACGCAGTCCGTTGTCCAGCCGCCCGATCGTGACCGCGGGATCGACGGGAAGCGGCTGGTCGAGACCGGCGGTGAAGGCGTCGGCCGTGTCCGCGAGCACCTGCGCCTCGAGTCGGCACGGCGAGAGGGCGATCACCGCCGCCAATCCCAGCATCCCGGCCGCGAAAGCCGGACGAATCATCTTCAAGCGCATGAGTCTTCCTGTCGAGAACCTGCGTTCCTGTCGTCCGTGGAGAGCCACCGACCTGCGAACGTCAACCGACTGCTACGGAATACAGGCGACGGGGAGCAGCGTTCCGGCCCGGAAAGAGAAACCGCCGGCGACCCGAAGGTCGCCGGCGGCAGGACCGCGGAAAGAACCGGCTCAGACGATGCCGTATCCGAGCATCGCGTTCGCGACCTTCACGAATCCGCCGATGTTCGCGCCGCTGACGTAATCGACGTAACCGTTCTCGGTTTCGCCGTAGATCACGCACTGCTCGTGGATGTCCTCCATGATCTTGTGGAGCTTCGAATCGACTTCGTCCCGAGTCCACGCGACGCGCGACGAGTTCTGGCTCTGCTCGAGACCGGAGACCGCCACGCCGCCGGCGTTGGCCGCCTTGCCGGGACCGTACATGATCTTCGCTTCCTGGAAGACGGCCACCGCATCGGTGTCGCTGGGCATGTTCGCGCCCTCCGCCACTCCGATGCACCCGTTGTCGACCAGGGTGCGCGCGTCTTCGCCATCGAGCTCGTTCTGCGTCGCGCTCGGAAACGCGAGCTCGCACGGCACCGCCCACGGACGCTTGCCCGGGAAGTACTCGCAGCCGAAGTGCTCCGCGTACTCGCTGATCCGGCCGCGGCGTACTTCCTTGAGGTCCTTGATCCACTCCAGCTTCTCGCGATCGATCCCTTTGGGATCGTGGATCGTGCCCTCCGAGTCGGAGGCCGTGATGGGCACGGCTCCGAAGTCCAGGAGCTTCTCGATCGTGTAGATCGCGACGTTCCCCGAGCCGGATACGGTGCACTTCTTGCCCTTCACGCTGTCCCCGCGGTGGTTGAGCATCTGCTCCATGAAATAGACCGTGCCGTAGCCGGTGGCCTCGGTCCGGATCAGGCTGCCGCCGAACGCCAGGCCCTTGCCCGTGAGGACTCCCTCGAACTCGTTCCGGAGACGCTTGTACTGGCCGAACAGGTAGCCGATCTCCCTCGCTCCGACGCCGATGTCACCGGCCGGCACGTCGACGCGGGCCCCGATGTGGCGGTACAGCTCGGTCATCATCGACTGGCAGAACCGCATCACCTCGCGGTCGCTCTTGCCCTTCGGGTCGAAGTTGGCGCCGCCCTTTCCACCGCCCATCGGCAGGGTGGTGAGGCTGTTCTTGAACACCTGCTCGAAGCCGAGGAACTTGAGGATGCTCTGGTTCACCGTCGGGTGGAAGCGCAACCCGCCCTTGTACGGCCCGATCGAATTGTTGAACTGGACGCGCCAGGCCCGGTCCGCTCGCACGTTGCCTTCATCGTCCTCCCACGAGACGCGGAAGATGATGATGCGGTCGGGCTCGGTCATTCGCTCGAGGATCTTCTCCCTGCGGTACTCCGGATGCTCGAACGTGTAGGGGATGACGCTGTGCGCCACTTCGCGCACCGCTTGATGGAATTCGGACTCGCCCGGATTGCGCTTGATGACCTTGGCCATGAAGCGCTCGAGCTCTTGTCGGATCTCCGCCTGGGCGGGGCTGGTCATTCTCCGTGTTCCTTTCATGGTAACCGGTGTCAGCGGTCCGGAACTCGGCTTTGCACGTCACCTCGTCCGGCCTTCGGGGAGCCATTCTCCAGGTGCTCCAGTCGATCCGGAACGCCCGAGGAGGGGGTTCCCCAACTCCCGGGAAATGCGGTTTTCTGTATCAAGAATCGTGCTACGAGAGAGTCGGAATGGGCGTGCTCGGCGGCGGGGCAGCCGGGCGGGGACAGCGCTCAGTCCACGTCTCTCTCGACCAGGCCGTGAATCATCCGGGAGGCCAGCTCGGCGGGCATGCCGAAGTCGGTCGCGCGACGGAATGCGGCGCCCAGGACTTCCAGCTCCCCGCCGTCGAACCACACCCCTCCGCACTCCGGACAGCGATCCACGATCACGTTCTGAATCACTTCCTTCCGCATTGCCGTCCCGTCGTGCTGACAAACCAGGGTCTCTTCACGCTCGGCCTTCAGCTTCAGCTCGCAGTCGAGGCACGTGGGCACGCCTTCGAACTCCGCGCGGGTTCGTCGCTTGCCACACCTCACGCACGTCTCGCCGATCGACTCGGCGCCCGAATCGACCACGTGCCGGACCACCATGCGCGACAGGTCCGCCAGCGCCTTGAGAGGCACGGGCCTCTCCACGACCTGGTAGGAGCGGTGGAAGAAGCGCGCCGGGTAGTATCGGATCCGCTCGCAATCGAGATCGACGACGAGGTAGTCCCCGGCCTCCGCTCCCACGGCGCCGTGCATCGTCTGAACGAGGGCCGGTTCCTTCAGCGCCGCTCCGAAAACGCGTCCGGTGCGGCTGTAGATACGCCACTCCACGATGTCCTCCTGGGTCGTCCGCCTGCCGGGTCACGCCCCAACCACCACCGCGCGTGGAAGTTGTCGTGATCCTAACGGAGCCCCGCCGGGTTGTCACCACCCGGCCCGGTCAATCACCGCGACTTGGACCGAAGGGCGCGCTTCGGGACTTCCTGTCCCGTACGGACGTGGATCCGCTCGCGACGAGCGGGTTCCGGGGGACCTCCGACGCTTCCGTCGCCCGGGACTAAAACCGGAGCGGCCCGAGTCTCGTAAGGGATGAGAGCACAGGTTCGGATCCGAACGGATTCGGACGACACGAAACAGAGATCCGGAGGTTCACGTGACGGACGAGAGCACAGGGAACGGCGAGAAGGCGGAGGCGGAGGTCGACGGCGTGGAAGTCGAAGTCGAGGTCGAGGCGCCGGAGGAAGAGGCGGGAGAGAAAGAGGAGTACACGGTCTGTGGAGAGGATCTCCTGAGCCGGGTCAAACAGCTGGTGCGCGAAGGCAACATCCGGCGCATCACGATCCGCTCGGAAGAAGGAAACACGCTGATCGAGATCCCGCTCGCGATCGGAGTGGTCGGAGTGATGCTGCTTCCGGTGTGGGCAGCCGTCGGCGCGATCGCCGCGCTGGTCACGAACTGCACGATAGCGGTCGAGCGCCGGGAAGACTGAACCCGGCGCCGACCTTGTGTCCGCGCCGCGCTAGGGTGTCTCGAACTGGATCGGAAGCTCGGTCCAGGCCGCCACCATGCGGTCCCGGCTCATGGCCGGCTTGAAGCGCATCACGGGCACCGTGGCCAACACGGCCGCGTCGAGGTAGGGGTCCCCGCTCGATTCGTCGAGCAGGGAATCCGCGGCGCGTCCCGTCTCGTCAACCCGCACGCGAAGCACGACGGTTCCCGCGTGCCGTTCGTTCGGACGGTACTCGCGCAGCAGCTGCTTCGAAACTTCGTCCCAGTTCTGCAGCTTCGGCGGAATCTCCGCTGCCGTCAGCGCGTCGTGGTCCCGCTCGACCAGCACCATGGTGAACTTCGGTGCGGCCGGGGCCGGTCGCTCCCCGAGAAGGTCGCCGGAGAGCCGGGTCACCCGGAGGGCCTCCTCATCCGACGGCGGCTCGGAATCCGTCGAGTTGACCGGATTGGCCCGCGGAATGCCCCGCTCGAACCCCGCTGCCTGCCCTTTGGCCCGACACCGACCGATCTCCGCGAGAACGGGATCGCCGTGCGGGAGAGCCCGCAGGTCGTTCCGGTCGCGCTCCGATGGGCGGAAGCTGACGCAGTTCATTCGAACGATGTGGACGATCTCGTCCGTCGTGTAGTCACCCGTCGCCAGCATGCGGACCAGGTCCACTTTGAGCAACGGGCCGTTGGCGGCCTGCATCTCCTGACCACGGGCGGGATAGGCGGCAAGCGAGAGTGATCCGACAAGCAGGACCACCGCCGCGCCCTGTCGCCGGGCGTATTCGATCCGGTTCATCTTCAGATACCTCCACGGGGCGGTGGCCGGCCCACGCCCCACCTGCGGGACGAGAGGACGGGCTCGCCGCTGTCAGGTCTCGAATGCGCAACCCCCGTACCTCGTGCCGTCACTGTCACGTAAGTAACTATGAATAATAATCATATGGTTGTTTTCCACATCCGCTTGCCGACCCGATTTCGAGCATTCGTCGTGCAAAAAGGAACATCGGGTCGAGATCGTGCACGGCCGGGACCGCGAGTGAGGGCTTCCCACACGTTGACGCCTCCCGCGCGGCGACAGAGTTTCGACCGGTCGGGGTGGGCGCCGGCCGGGTCCGCCAGTCCGCGATTCAACCTGGAAGGGCAACCGGTATTCCATGCCGAGACCGTCGTCGATCGGGACCTTCGTCGCTGTCGGGATCGGGATGCTGGCGGTCATCGGGGGCTGCAACCGGGATTCCGGACCGCCGGAAAGAGCCGGCTCCGGGACGCCGTCCGACGGGCTCATCCGCCTCCCGCCCGTACCCGAGCCGGGTATGGCGTGGCAACCGCGGACCTACGTGGCGAAGTGGGCTGACGCTGCCCCGCTGATCGACGGTTCGCTGGATGACGTGGAGTGGCGGGCAGCGCCGTGGACGACCGACTTCGTGGACATCCAGGGCCCCTCGATGCCGGCCCCGCGGTTCCGGACCCGGGCTCGCCTGTTGTGGGACGAGCAGTACTTCTACGTCGGAGCGTCGCTCGAAGACCCGCACGTGTGGGGAACGCTCACGGAGCGCGACGCGGTGATCTATCAGGACAACGACTTCGAGGTGTTCCTCGACCCGGACGGCGATACGCACCTGTATTACGAGCTCGAGATCAACGCGCTCGGCACCGTCTGGGACCTGATGCTGATCAAGCCGTACCGGGATGGCGGTCCCGCCGTCGATGCCTGGGACATCGATGGACTGCGGACGGCCGTGTCCGTGGACGGGACCATCAACGACCCGCGGGATGAAGACCGCGGGTGGAGCGTCGAGATCGCCATCCCGTGGGACGTGCTGGCGGAGGCGGCCGGGCGTCCCGCCCCACCGGCTCCCGGCGATCGCTGGCGGCTGAACTTCTCGCGCGTTCAGTGGCGCGCCGAGCTCTCGGATGGCGGATACTCGAAGCTGACGGACCCGGCGAGCGGGGAGCCGCTGCCGGAAGACAACTGGGTCTGGTCACCGCAGGGCCTCATCGCGATGCACTACCCCGAGATGTGGGGCATCGTGGAGTTTGCCGGACCGGCCGACCCGGAGCGCCCGCCCACGGCGCTCACCGAGTCCGAGAGGGCCCTGTCGGCGCTCTTTCAGGTCTACTACCGACAGCGGGAGCGCGCTGCGGAGCGCGGATCCTGGATCGACGACGTCGACGAGCTGGCCGCGGATCGCCCGACCGGCGCCGACCTGCTTTGGCCGCCGGCCATCTGGCTGACGCCCTCCGGATTCGAAGCGACCCTGCGATTGAGCGACGGACGCTTCGCCCACATCCGCGAGGACGGTCTCGCCTGGATTTCGGACTGACTCCGTGCACTTCTCGTCACTCGACTGGATCCTGCTCGTCGGCGTCTACGCGACCATGATCGGTGGGGTACTGCTCCTCAAGCCGTTCATGCGGAGCGTCGCGGACTTCCTGGCCGCGGGGCGCACGGCAGGTCGGTACCTCCTTTCGGTCTCACAGGGCATGGCGGCCCTGGGGGCGATCACCGTCGTCGGCTACCTGGAGCAGAACTACGTGGCCGGCTTCGCGTTGACCTGGTGGGGCTTCTCGCAGGCCATCGTCATCCTCGTGCTCACCGTCAGCGGGTTCGTCATCTATCGTTTCCGCCAGACCCGTTCGCTGACCCTGCCGGAGTTCTTCGAACGGCGGTACAGCCGACGGTTCAGGATCTTCACGGGGATGCTCGCGTTCGCGGCGGGATTGATCAATTTCGGCATCTTCCCCGCGGTGGGCGCGCGGTTCTTCATCAACTACATCGGGCTGCCGGACTCGTTCTCGATCGCCGGCCTCCACCTCGGCACTTTCCCGCTTCTCATGCTGCTGCTGCTCGGCACGGCGATCTTCTTCGTGTTTTCCGGGGGTCAGGTCGCGGTCATCATCACGGACTTCGTGCAGGGCATCTTCGTGAACCTCGTCTTCCTGGTGATCGTCGCATTCCTCCTGACCCAGGTGGACTGGACTCACATCTTCGAGGCGCTGGCCATGGCGCCGGCGGACGCATCTCTGATCAACCCGTACCGGACGAGCCAGGTCCAGGATTTCAATTTCTGGTACTTCATGATCGGAACGATCGGGGTGGTGTACGTCGTGATGTCCTGGCAGGGCACGCAGGCCTACAACGCTTCGGCGAGCAGCGCCCACGAGGCGAAGATGGGCCAGGTGCTCACCAACTGGCGCGAGAACCCCTGGAAGCTGTTCGTCCTGGTCGTGCCCGTGATCGCGTTCACCGTGCTCCATCACCCGGACTTCTCGACCCAGGCCGCGGCCGTCACCGACCTGCTCGCCGACGCGGAATCGGAGACGATCCGCAATCAGCTCCGCGGGCCGGCCGTGCTCGTCACGATGCTCCCGGCCGGGCTCCTGGGTGCATTCGCCGCCGTGATGCTGACCGCGTTCGTCAGCACGCACGACACGTACCTGCATTCCTGGGGCAGCATCTTCATCCAGGACGTCGTCATGCCGTTCCGGAAGAGGCCGTTCACTCCCGAACAGCACATGCGGGCGTTGCGCTGGTCGATCGTCGGGGTGGCCATCTTCATCTTCACGTTCAGTCTGCTCTTCCAGCAGAGCCAGTACATCTGGCTCTTCTTCGCGGTCACTGGAGCGATCTTCGCGGGCGGCTCGGGCGCCGTCCTCATCGGCGGGCTGTACTGGAGGCGGGGCACGACCGCGGCGGCGTGGGCCGCCATGATCACCGGCTCGTCGATCGCCGTCGGCGGCATCGTCACCCACCAGGTCGTTCCCGACTTCCCGATCAACGGTCAGGAGTTCTGGGGCATCGCGATGGCGGCGTCCAGTTTCGTATACGTCACGGTCTCGCTCCTGGGGCCGCGGCGGACCTTCGATCTCGACCGCCTGCTGCACCGCGGTCGTTACGCCCTCGATGGAGAGATCGAGGTCGTCGAGGCAGCGCCCTCGCGCGGGCTCCGTGTTCTCGGCATGGGCCGTGAGTTCACACGGGGCGACCGCCTGCTCTACATCGTCACCTACGCGTGGGTCGGAGCCTGGACGGTCGTGTTCCTCGTCGGAACCGCCGTCAACCTCTCGCGAGATGTGCCCGACGCGGCGTGGGCGGGGTTCTGGAAGGTATACGTATACTTGATGCTGGCCGTCTCCGGCATGGTTGTGGTGTGGTTCGCGATCGGTGGTTTCCGCGACATCCGGGCGATGCTGGGGCGACTGGCGGTCATGGGCCGGGACGAAGAGGACGACGGCTGGGTCCGGACTCGAGAGGAGACAGATGAATGAGGGCGCTCGTGCGCAGCTCCGACAATCCGATCATCACGGCAATGGAAGTTCCCACGATGCCGCCGGACATCGACGACCCATCGGCGGTGTTCAACCCGGGCGCCGTTCGGTGGGGCGGCCGTTACCTGCTGATGCTGCGCGTCCAGACGAGGGGGAGGCGGACCCACCTGGTGATGGCAGAGAGTCCGAACGGACGCGAGTTCACAGTCTGGAACGAGGCGGTGCACATTCCGGGACTCGAGGATTTCGGAGAACAGATCTTCCACGTCTATGACCCCCGAATCACCGCGATCGGCGACGAGTGCCTCGTGATGTTCGCCGCGGACACGGTCGACGGCTGCCGCCTCGGAACGGCTCGCACCCGCGACTTCAGACAGTTCGAGCTGGTGGGGCTCGGCGACCACCCCGACATCCGGAACGGAGTGATCTTCCCGTCCCGACTTGGTGACCGCTACCTGCGACTGGATCGACCCAACCGGGAGCTCAGTCCGGGGGAGCCGGCGTCGGGCGACGCGATCGTCCTCTCGGAGTCGACCGACCTCGTCGAGTGGCACCCGCTCGGAGTCGTGATGCGCGGCCGGCCGCGTTACTGGGACGAACGGATCGGCGCCGGCCCTCCACCCATCCGCACGCGGCAGGGCTGGCTGCTCGTCTACCACGGCGTCGCGACCCACTTCGGGAGCGTCGGCATCTACCAGGCGGGGGTGGCCCTGCTCGACCTCGAGGACCCGGTTCGCCTCCTGGGCCGAAGCCGCGACAACGTGCTCGAGCCGCGAGAGATGTACGAGCTGGTCGGCCAGGTCCCGAATGTCGTGTTTCCATCCGGCATGATCGTCGAAGAGTACGATGCGGAGGGCTTTGCCACGGAGGAGAGCGCGGTACGGGTATACTACGGCGCGGCGGACACGTCGGTCTGCATGGCGACCGGGACGGTCGGAGGGCTGCTCGCGGCGGTGCACGGGAGGTGAGCGACCGGCCGGCGGGAGGAGATGATCCGTCGCTCCCCGGAACGTCAGGCGATGCCGTGACGCCGCGTGTCGCCTACCTGGTCTCGCATACTCACTGGGACAGGGAGTGGTACCGCACGTTCGGCGAGTTCCGGGTCGACCTCGACCGGGTGGTCCGGGCCACGCTGTCGGATCTCGAGGACGGGACCCTCGACCACTTCGTTCTGGACGGCCAGGCGGTGTTGCTCGAGGACTACCTGGCGGGCCGACCGAACGACCGGGAGCGCATTCGCAACCTCGTAACGGAGGGACGGCTGGCGGTCGGTCCCTGGTACGTGCTGCCGGACGAGTTCCTGGTGAGCGGCGAGGCGACGGTCAGGAACCTCGTACTCGGCCACCGGTCCGCGGACGGACTCGGCGGCGTACAGAAGGTCGGCTACATGCCGGACTCCTTCGGCCACATCGCCCAGATGCCTCAGTTGCTGCGCGAAGCGGGAATCGACTCGTTCATCTACACGCGCGGCAACGGCGACGAGATCGATCGACTCGGGTGGGAGTTCATCTGGCGCGCACCGGACGGCAGCGAGGTCCTGGCCGTCAACCAGGTCCGCGGCTACTGCAACGCCGGCGGCCTCGGGATGAGCGAGATCTGGCACGCTCACACTCCGAGAGAGGTCGATCCGGTCCGGGCCGTCAGCCAGGTGCGGGAGATCTTCCGGGAGCACGCCGAACGGGCCCGAAGCGCGGTGGTCCTGCTCAACAACGGCTGTGACCATTTCCCGCCGCCCCGTGATCTCGGCCGAGTCCTCCAGGCGTTGCGGGACGCCTTCCCGGAAACCGAATTCCGCACCGGTGGCTTCGTCGAGTATCTGAGGGCGGTGCGGGACGCGTCCCCGCCTCTGGAGACGTTCGAGGGAGAGCTGCTCGGCGGCCGCCTGCACCACATTCTGTCCGGTGTCTGGTCCACCCGCATGTACCTCAAGCAGGCGAACGAGCGAGCCCAGGTGCTCCTCTCCGAGATCGTCGAGCCTCTGGCAGCCTACGCCCGTTTCCTCGTGGGGATGGACTATCCGCAGGGACTGATCACCGCTTGCTGGAAGGAGCTCCTCAAGAACCACCCTCACGATTCCATCTGTGGGTGCAGCACGGACGAGGTGCACCGGGATATGGAGACCCGCTACGAGGCCGTGGCCCGGACGGGCGAGCAGCTGGTGCGTCGCGTCCTGACGGATCTGACGCCGACCTTCGGACCGCGCCCCGAAGACGATCGTGACACCGTGCTGTGCGTGGCCAACGCGCTTCCGTTCGAGCGGGCGGAAGTGATCCGGAGGATCGTGATTCTCCAGCCTCCGGCCCTCGATGAGTCACATCTGGTCCTCCGGGACGAAGCCGGACAGCGGGTGCCCTGCCGGATCGAGCGCGTTCAGAGAGTCGAGCGGTTCTGGGGAATCGATTACCGCGTCGAGCTGGACGGGGAACGGCAGGCGGAGCGGTTCATGCCGTACGAAGATCAATTTGGCAGCCGGATCCTCCGGCCGGAGAGCGAGAAGGACACGGCCGACACATTCGTCAGGATCGAGTTCCTCGCCGAACTGCCTGCCCTCGGCCACGCCCGGTTCACCCTGGCGGAGGAACGGGACGGCGCGGACCGGACCGAAGGCGGCAGCCCGCATCCGGTGTCGGTGCGGGACGACGAGATCGACAACGGGCTGTGCCGAGTGCGTCTGCACCAAAACGGAACGTTCGACCTGTTGGACCGATCGACGGACCGCGAGTTCCGGGGGCTGAACCTTCTCGAGGACTCGGAGGACGTAGGCGACGAGTACGACTTCTCGCGAGCCGCTCGGCCGGTGACCGTGAGCGCGGCGGAGTGCGATGGCGCCGACACGTCGCTGCGGGCTGGCGGGTACAGCGGGGTCCTGGTCGCCCGGTTCGACCTGGAGCTGCCCGTGGCCGCGACGGGCGACCGGCAGACGCGGGAGGCCGCGCGCGTGGCGTGCCCCGTCGAGGTCCGCGTAGAGCTCCGGAGCGGCAGCCCGCTCGTACGAGTCGAGACGCGATTCGACAACCGGGTCAGGGATCACCGGCTTCGCACGCGGTTTCCGACCGGCATCGCATCCGACGCGGTCTGGTCCGACGATCACTTCCTGGTCATCCGCAGGCCGCTGTGTCCGACCTCTGGATCGAGCTGGGTCCAGCCACCTCCGGGCACGTTTCCGCAACAGGAGTACAGCCTCGTCCAGGACGCGACGGGCGGGCTCGCGGTGTTCAACCGAGGCCTGCCTGAAGTCGAGGGGACCACGGGCGCGAACGGCGAGG
>CANPVW010000247.1 GCA_947581745.1 Candidatus Benthicola azotiphorus | reverse complement strand
CGACCAGAAGCGACTGGCCGCCGAGCTCGGCATCAGCCGCCAACCACTCCGCGATGCGCTGATTCAGCTGGAGCTGGAGGGATTCGTCACGGTGATTCCGAGACGCGGCGTCGAAGTGCGAAGCCTCACCCTCGACGACATCCGACATCTCTACGAGGTGATCGGCGCGCTGGAGAGCTCCGTGCTGATGCACTCGGCGACGCGATTGGGTGACGGCGCCATCCACGAGATGAGCATTCTGAACTCGAGGATGGCCGAGGCGATCGAGGCCGGAGACTTCGACGCGTATTACGACCTCAACCTCGCCTTCCACGAGGTCTTCCTGAAGACCTCGGACAACGAGCCGCTGCTGCGGACGGTGCGCATCTGCAAGCAGCGTCTGTACGACTTCCCGCGTGAGCGGAGATTTCACAAGGAGTGGGAGCTCGCTTCCACCCGGGAGCACGATCAGATCATCGACCTCGTCACGCGGCTGCGACACGAGGATGCCGCGAACTACGTGCGAGACGTGCACTGGTCGTTCGATGTCCAGCGACAGTACATCCTGGCGTACTACCACATGGACGCCCCGTGATCGCCCGCCCGCCCACCGGGCTCGTATGGGATGTGCAACGGTTCAGTCTGCACGATGGCCCGGGGATCCGGACGACGGTCTTTCTCAAGGGCTGTCCGCTCGCCTGTCGGTGGTGCCACAACCCCGAAGGAGCGACCGGAGCGCCGGAGATCCTCGTCACGCCGAATCGGTGCATCGAATGCGGGGCCTGCGTCGAGGCCTGCCCTCGCGGCCTGCCTTCGGGCGTGGCCGGCGGGTGGGCCGCTCCCCGGAGTCTCTGCGAAGCATGCGGCCGATGCGCGGAGGAGTGTCCGACGGGGGCGCGGCGGCTCGTCGGGCAGGAGATGACCGTCGCGCGCCTGGTCGAGGAAGTGACACGCGATCGCGCGTTCTACGACCAGTCCGGAGGTGGCGTGACGTTCTCGGGCGGAGAACCGCTTCGACAACCGGAATTCGTGCTGGCCTGTCTCGAGGCCCTGTCAGCGCTGGGGGTCCACACCGCGGTCGATACGTGCGGCCACGTCGAGCGCGCGGACCTGCTGCAGGCCGCCGAGCTCGCCGACCTCTTCCTTTACGACCTCAAGCACCTGGACCCGGTCGCGCACGCGGAGTGGACCGGGGTGTCGAACGAACGCATCCTGGCCAACGTCGAAGCGCTGGCGCTGGCGCACGGCGACATCTGGGTCCGACTCGCCGTCATTCCCGGCGTGAACGACGATACGGCGAACCTGAGGCGAACGGCGTCCTTCGCGGCCTCCCTTCGGGCCGTGCGGCGCGTGAGCCTCCTGCCTTATCACGAGCTGGGCGCGGACAAGCGGGAACGGTTCGGAATGCCGGGGGGCGGAGAGCCGTTCCGCTCCGCTTCCCCTTCGCCGGCTCGAATGCTGGAGATCGCGGCGATCTTCGAGGAGGCAGGCCTCCCCACGGCCATCGGAGCATGAGGATGAAGGCATGACGGATCGGACGAGGCGATTACGAGAGCGGAGTCTCGCAGCCCAGCCGGCCATCTCGGCCGAGCGGGCCCTGCTGATCACCGAGTTCTACCGGCGGAACATGGACCGCCTGTCGGTTCCGGCACTGCGCGCCCGGGCCTTCCTGCACCTTTCGGAGCACAAGACGCTCTACCACGGTGCGGGTGAGCTGATCGTCGGCGAGAGGGGGCCGGAACCCAAGGCCGTGCCGACCTTCCCAGAGTTGACGTGCCATTCGCTGGAGGACCTCCGGATCCTCGATTCGAGGCCCAGGACCCGCTACACGGTGACGGCCGAAACGATCGCCGCCTACAGGACCAGGGTGATTCCTTTCTGGAACGGCCGATCGCTTCGCGAGCGTCTGTTCGAGGCGCTGCCGGAGGATTGGCACCGGGCCTACGAAGCGGGCGTGTTCACCGAGTTCATGGAACAGCGGGCGCCCGGACACACGGTGCTGGACGACAAGATCTACAACCGCGGGCTGCGGGACTTCCAGGCGGACATCGACGTGTCTCTGGCGACTCTGGACTTCGAGGCCGACACGGAAGCTCACGATAAGCGGGAGGCGCTGCGGGCCATGCGAATCTCCTGCGATGCCCTGATCCGGTTCGCGGAGCGCCACGCCGAGCTCGCCGAGGAACGGGCAGGCACGGAGAGCGACCCCGCCGAGCTCGAGATCCTCCGGAAGATCGCGGACACGTGTCGGCACGTTCCCGCGAACGCCCCGAGGGACTTCCACGAAGCCCTGCAGTACTACTGGTTCTGCCACCTGGGCGTGATCACGGAGCTCAACGGGTGGGACGCATTCAACCCGGGACACCTGGACCAGCACCTCCGGCCGTTCTACGAGAGCGGATTGGCCGACGGGAGCCTGAGCCGCGAGTCGGCCAAAGAGCTGCTCGAGGCGTTCTTCATCAAGTTCAACAATCACCCGGCGCCCCCGAAGGTCGGGGTGACGGCGGCCGAGAGCGGAACCTACACCGACTTCGCCAACATCAACATCGGCGGCCTGCTCGCCGACGGGTCGGACGGCTCGAACGAGGTGTCCCACATCCTGCTCGAGATCGTGGACGAGATGCACCTCCTGCAGCCGAGTACCAACGTGCAGGTGGCGCGTGAGACGCCGGACGAAGTGCTCGCGCACGCCCTGCGCGTGATCCGGAAGGGCTACGGATTCCCGTCCCTGTTCAACGCGGACGCCGCCGTCGCGGAGCAGCTGCGGCAGGGAAAGACGATCGAGGACGCGCGAGCCGGCGGCTGCAGCGGATGCGTGGAGGTGGGAGCGTTCGGCAAGGAAGCCTACATCCTGACCGGTTACTTCAACCTCGTGAAGGTGTTGGAGCTGGCGCTGCACGACGGCCTCGATCCTCGCACCGGACTCCAGCTCGGACCACGGACGGGGGACCCCGCTGGATTCGGCGGGTTCGAAGACCTGTTCGCGGCCTTCGAGCGGCAGCTCAGCCACTTCGTAGATGTGAAGATCGCCGGCAACGAGATCATCGCGCGGCTGTACGCCCGGGAGATGCCGGCACCCTTTCTGTCCGTGCTCATCGACGACTGCATCGTCAACGGGCGGGACTACAATGCGGGTGGCGCGCGCTACAACAACCGGTTCATCCAGGCGGTGGGGATCGGCACGATCACCGACAGCCTGGCCGCGATCCGGAAGGTCGTGTTCGAGGACCGCCGGCTCACGTTGCCGGAGCTGCTATCCGTGATGCGAGTGGACTACGAGGGACACGAGGCCCTGCGGCAGCGGCTGCTGCACCGGATGCCCAAGTACGGTAACGACGACGACGCGGCCGACGACGTGATGCGGCGGGTGTTCGAAGCGGCGTTCCGCTGCATCGACGGCCGCCCGACCGCGATCGGCGGGGCGTATCGGCTCGAGATGCTGCCGACCACATCGCACGTCTATTTCGGGTCGGTCACCGGCGCCACCCCGGACGGACGGCGGGCCGGTCTGCCACTTTCCGAGGGAATCTCTCCGGTCCAGGGTGCGGACCGGAAGGGCCCGACGGCGGTCTTCCGCTCTGCGGCGAAGATGGATCACATCCGGACGGGTGGCACGCTGCTCAACATGAAGTTCACGCCGTCACTGATAGCGGGGGACGAGGGCATCGCCGCGCTGGGGCACCTGGTCCGCGGGTACTTCCAGATGGACGGGCACCACGTACAGTTCAACGTGGTGGACGCGAGCACCCTGCGTGCCGCGCAGGCCGATCCCGACGCCCACCGGGACCTGATCGTGAGGGTGGCGGGCTACAGCGACTATTTCTGCGACCTGTCCGAAGCCCTTCAGGCGGAGATCATCGAGAGGACCGAACACGGGGCGATCTGAGAGCTCCGTCACCACAAAGGGGATAGACATGCGCAGGTTCACCGCATGGGCGGCCCTCCTGCTCGCGGCCTCCGCCTGCGGGGCGCCACCGGAATACGATCTCGTCATCCGCAACGGAACGATCTACGACGGAAGCGGAGGAAACCCGTTCACGGGCGACCTGGTGATCGACGGGGACTCGATCGTGGCCGTGGGCGCGATCGGCCGCGTGAAGGGCCGCCGCGAGGTCGACGCGACGGGCCTCGCGGTGTCCCCGGGCTTCATCAACATGCTCTCCTGGGCCACGGAGTCCCTGATCGAGGACGGCCTCGGGCAGAGCGACCTCCGCCAGGGCGTGACGCTCGAGGTGTTCGGGGAGGGCTCGTCCATGGGGCCGTGGAGCGAGGAGATGAAGCGGGAAGCGCTCGAGTCCCAGGGCGACATCCGGTATCCGGTCGAATGGACGACGCTGGGCGAGTACCTGGAATGGCTCACGGCCCGCGGCGTGGCTCCGAACGTCGCCTCGTTCGTCGGGGCGACGACGGTGCGGATCCACGCGCTCGGCTACGAGGACCGGGCTCCGACGGAGGGCGAGCTCGAGGAGATGCGGGCCCTGGTGGCACAGGCGATGGAGGAAGGGGCCCTGGGGGTGGGTTCCTCGCTGATCTACTCACCGGCTTTCTATGCCGGCACCGACGAGCTGATCGCGCTCGCGAGGGTCGCCGGGGAATACGGTGGGATGTACATCAGCCACATCCGGGGCGAAGGAAGCAGGATCCTGGAGAACGTGGAGGAGCTGATCACGATTGCCCGCGAGGCCGATGTCCCGGCGGAGATCTACCACCTCAAGGCGTCGGGGCGCGGCAACTGGGACAAGCTCCCGGACGTCATCCGGCGAGTGGACGAAGCTCGGGCCGAGGGACTCCGCATCACGGCCGACATGTACACGTATCACGCGAGCTCGACCGGACTCGATGCGGTGATGCCGCCGTGGGTCCAGGAAGGCGGACACGACGCCTGGGTCGAGCGTCTGAGACAGCCCGCGATTCGCCAGAGAGTGAAGGTCGAGATGAACGATCCGGCGGGCGAGTGGGACAACACGTGGCTCAGTGCCGGATCTCCAGACAACATACTGCTTACCGGGTTTCGAACCGACTCGCTCCGCTACCTGACGGGCCGCACGCTCGCCGACGTGGCCCGCATGCGTGGCGCCGGCGCCGAGGAGACCGCGATGGACCTGGTGATCCAGGACGACAGCCGGGTGCAGGCCGTGTTCTTCACCATGTCCGAAGACAACATCCGCCGGAAGATCGCCATTCCATGGGTGAGCTTCTGTTCGGATGCCGGTGCCTACGCGGCGGACGGCGTATTCCTCAACTTCCAGCCTCACCCGCGGGGCTACGGGACCTTCGCGCGCCTCCTGGGAATGTACGTGCGAGACGAAAAAGTGATCCCGCTCGAGGAGGCGGTGCGCCGCCTGACGTCGTTCCCGGCGGGGAACCTGCGCATTCGCCGGCGCGGATCCCTCGCGCCCGGCTACTACGCCGACGTGGTCGCCTTCGACCCCGAGACGATCGCGGACCGGGCCACGTTCGAGAAGCCGCACCAGTATGCCGTCGGCGTGGTGCACGTGTGGGTCAACGGCGACCAGGTCATCTCGAACGGCGGTCCCACGGGCGCGACGCCGGGCCGGGTGGTCCGGGGTCCGGGTTGGACCGGGTGGGGCAAGTCGGGGCGCTGACCCCGGCGCCGGACTGATTCGGGCGTGGATCGTGGCCGACGCGCGGCAGGTCAGTCGGAGGCTTCCCCTGCCAGCTTTCGCCGGTCTTCGTACCGGTAGGCGCCCGGGAAGTCGGGGTCGGCCACCTTCCGCTTGCCGCTCCACGACTCGATGTCCAGCCGGAAGACGCTGGTCCGCCTGAGCTCGCCCTCCGTGATTGGACGGTAGTCCCGACCGGGCTTCAGGTGCGGAGCGTACTTGTCGAGCAGGCGCTGCAGTCCGTGCTCCGCTTCGTCCGCGTCCGTCACCACACATCCCGACCCGAAGACAACGACGCCGCCGTACTCGATGCTGAACTCGAGGGCTTCTTCGGCGGGAAGCAGCCGGCCGGTCTCATAGACGGTGAACGCCACCTTCGAGCCTTCTTCGAGGTTGTCGCGGGTCCGTCCGGTCCGGGCCGTGTGCAGGTAGATCGCACTTCGACCCTCGTCGTACACGAAGATGTTGGAATTCACGAATGGCTGGCCATCGCGAACCGTGGCCAGAACGCCGACCGCCGACTCGTGCAGAAACGCCCGGATCCACTCCTCGTCGGCGGCCCTGTCGTTTCGACGCAGTATCGCGCGCTCGTCCAAGGGTCGTCCTTCTGTCACTGAACAGGCCCGGCGTCCCGGGGCGCGAGGTCGATCGTCCGGTGCTCGTCCTCGACCTGCGCGACGAGGCGCCGGAGCCACTCCAGTATCTCGACGGAGTGTTCCTCTCCGGCCGTTGCTCGATCCTGCTGCTCCAGCTCGACCATTTCGACCACGGCCTCCAGCATCGCAGGAGGGAAGACCTCGACCGCGGCCCGAACAGCCACCGCATCGCGCCGGGCGAGCGCCCGGAAGACCGCGGCCAGCTCCGGCCGCTCCTTCTCGTCGAGTGCCTCGGCGACCCCGTTGGCCCAAAAGGTCACGTCCGCTTCCTGTTCCTCTCGATTCATGGCTCCATCCGCCTGTCGGTTGCCTTATCTTAACCCCCGACGAGACCGGAGGCTCCCGGAACCCATTGCAGGCGGTGCCACGATGAACGACTACGACGCATCCACGTACGGAGACGGGGTCGCCGACGTGTACGACGACTGGTATCCGGGCGGCGATCCCGAGCCGATCGTACACCGGTTGAGCGGGCTGGCCGAAGACGGCCCCGCGCTCGAGCTCGGCATCGGAACTGGACGGATCGCGATACCGCTGGCGGCGGCCGGCGTCACGGTGCACGGGATCGATGCGTCGAAGGCCATGGTCGCCCGCCTGCGCTCCAAGGCGGCTGCGTCGGGAATCCCGGTCACGATCGGCGACTTCACGTCGTTCGAGCTCGAACACCGCTTCTCGCTGGTCTACGTGGTATTCAACACCTTCTTCTCGCTGCTCGAGCAGGAAGACCAGGTGTGTTGCTTCCAGACCGTGGCGGACCATCTCCGGCCCGAAGGCCGGTTCGTGCTCGAGTGTTTCGTGCCGGACCTCGGCCGGTTCGATCGCGGTCAGCGGTTCGCGGTCCACGCCATCGACGATGAAGGGATACGGGTCGAGGCCACCCTGCACGATCCTGTCCGCCAGGGCGTCAGGTCGAAGATCGTCTCGCTGACCGCGGACGGGGCACGCTTCTATCCGCTGCAGGCGCGGTACTGCTGGCCGTCGGAACTCGACCTGATGGCCCGGCTGGCGGGGCTCGAGCTCGAGCAGCGGTGGGGAGGGTGGAGCGAGGAGCCGTTCACCGCGGCGAGCGTGAATCACGTATCGGTGTATCGGAAACCCGGTTGAGCAGGACCGTACGAACCGCGACCCGGGGTGCGTCCGGCGGCGTTTTCCCTCACATTGTGGCGCGTGTGGCCGACCTGCCACCGTCCGCGAACCCACACTCCGAGGGAGCATGAGCGTCAGCCTGGTACCCGAGGCCGAACGCGACTCACGCGGGGCGCGCCGCGCAATCGCCCTCGTGGTCGCGCTCCACGGGATCCTGCTGCTCCTGATGCTCCGGGACTACTTCGCCGACAACGATCTCGGGTATCACATCTCGCTCGCCCGACAGTACGCCGAGCACGGAACGTACTGGTGGGACTACCTGAACTGGGCCCCCACCGGACGCCCCAATCTGCAGGGTCCCGCACTGCATTACGCGATCGCGGGGCTCGGACGCCTGCTGGGGGGCGGAGGGTGGGACTACATCCACGCCTTCTCCGTCCTCGCGGTGGGGCAGTGGGCTGCCGCCGTATTCACCACGGGGTTCTTCGCACGGAAGTTCGGCGGCGACCGTGCGGCGCTGTTCGCCGTCGCCCTGCTTACCGGCAACGTGTTCTCCGCCGCGTCTTTCTTCGTCGGCGTGCCTTCCGGCTGGATCTTCATCCTGTCGGGGTGGGCGATCTACTTCTTCCTCGAGGAGAGATACGGACTCGCGATCCTCTTCGGAGTCCTGACCACCTACGTACACCTGGGCGGGGCCCCGGTGATCGGACTGGGGATCCTCCTGGCCGGCGTGACGACGCGCCGCTGGAAGGCGCTCCTGGTCACCGGCGGGCTGACCGTGCTTCTCGCGTCGCCCTACATCGTGCACTTCCTGCGCCACCTCGACTGGTACACGGGTCAGCGCGGCCACGTGGCGGGGTCGATCGCGCTGTTCACGTACATCCTGGCGGTCCCGGGACTCGCGTTGCTGATCTGGCGGCGGCAGAAGGGTCTATTCCTGCTCCTGTGGGCGGCGGCCCCCCTGGCGTGGCTGTTCCAGGACGACCTCCGCTTCTTCCTGCAGTCCACGGTGGCCGCTTCCGCGATCGCCGGCGTGTTCGTCGCGTGGTTCCTCACCCGCTTCACCGGCGAAGAGGCGCAGCACTGGCTCACCGGCACGGTCGCACTGGTGGCGACGCTGTACCCGTTCGCCATTCCCAGCCTTCCCGTGGAGGCCGCCTGGGCCTCCGGCCAGGGATTCCCCCGCGAGCTCGACTGGAAGGAAGCGGAGGCGCTGGCGAGCGTGGTCGAGGCGGACAGCCTGCAGGGCCGGATCTTCCGGCCGTACTACGATTCGCTGTGCGGAGCCATGTCCGTCTTCCTGCCGGTGCGCCAGGAATGGGGGCACTGGGGCGAGGTGCGTCCGGCCGTGGATCCGGCCGACACGATCTCCACCGGTGCCTTCGTCTACATGATCCCCGTGCCTCCCGACGACAGCCTCCTGACGGCGTTCGCCGCCGCCGGGCTGGTCACGAATCACGGCGGCAGTCGCGAGACCTCCATCGTCACGTTGCCTGCCCCCGGAGGGACGGCGGCGGTCAATCCGCTGATCGTCGACGTGATGGAGCGCGAGGTCGGGTGGCTGGTCGAGAACGCGGTCCCGAACCTGTTTCCTCCCCCCACGATGTTGTTCAACGTCGCCGAGATTCGCGCCCATCGTGAGCGGATGGTGGTGCAGAAGGCGCACGCCGGAAGACTCCAGATCGCGACCCTCCTGTACGCCTATGCGGTGGAGGGCGACCATCCCGAGCTCGTGCCGGGAGTGCGGGGGGCGGCCCGCGGGTGGGGCAGCGTCGCGAACTTCATCGGCGACGAGACGGCGATGGACTACGTGGACGAGGCCCGGTTCGCGAGGTTCAAGGAGAACCTCAGGGCCTTCGCGCGCGAGCTTCCCGTGCTCCGCACCCAGGCGCTTCCTTCGCAAGGGCTCGATGAAGCGACGGACCGACTGTTCCGGGAGTTCTTCTAGGGACGATACGGACTGCAACCATCTGCGAGGTGACCATGTCGCTCTCCCGTGCTCGTATCCCGTTCTCGCTCGTTCTGCTGCTGGCGACGGCGTTCGCGTCCTGCACGCCCACCGGCGAGACGAATGATGCCGCGAGTCCACTGAAATTCGCCGTTCGATACGACGGTGAGCTGCGGCCCGGACCGCTGGATGGACGCGTCATTCTCGTCATCGCGGCGGACAGCGAGTCCGAGCCCCGATTCCAGCTGCGATCCGAGCCGGCGCGCAGCGCGCAGGGGTTCGGATTGGACGTGGACGGCTGGGTGGCCGGCGATGCAGCGGTGATCGGCGGTGAGGCGTTCGGCCATCCGCTCGAGCGGCTGTCCGAGCTGCCGGCCGGCGAGTACACGGTCCAGGCCGTTCTGAACCTGTACGAGACCTACGAGCTGGCCAGCGGACACACGGTGAAGCTGCCGCCGGACCGCGGGGAAGGGCAGCAGTGGAACCGCAAGCCCGGCAACCTCTACTCGACGCCGCGAACCGTGCGAATCGATCCGGCGCGCTCGGCTACGATCGAGATCATGCTGGACCAGGTCATCCCGGAGATCGATCCGCCGGAAGACACTCGGTACATCCGGCACGTGCGGATGAGGAGCGAGCTGCTGTCCAGGTTCTGGGGCAGGGATATGTACGTGGGGGCCCACGTGCTGGTGCCGGAGGGATTCGACGAGCACCCGGAAGCGAGGTACCCGCTGATGGTGTTCCACGGTCACTTCCCGTCCGATTTCGGCGGGTTTCGCACCGAGCCGCCCGACCCCGACCTCGAATGCCAGTACAGCGAGCGCTTCAGCCTCGAGTGCTACAACCGGATCGTGCAGCAGGAGGCGTACGATCTGTATCAACGGTGGATCTCGCCCGACTTTCCGCGTTTCCTGGCGATCGAGATCCAGCACCCGACGCCGTACTACGATGATTCGTACGCCGTGAACTCGGCCAGCCAGGGTCCGTGGGGAGACGCCCTCACCTACGAGCTGATTCCGTACATCGAGGAACAGTTCAGGGGAATCGGCGAGGGCTGGGCCCGCTTCACGTACGGCGGGTCGACGGGTGGCTGGGAAGCTCTGGCGGTGCAGGTGTTCTACCCGGACGAGTACAACGGGGCCTTCGCGGCGTGTCCCGATCCGATCGACTTCCGGGCGTACGAGCTCGTGAACATCTACGAGAACGAGAACGCCTACTTCGACATCGGACCGTTCGGGAGGATCGAGCGCCCCGCGCACCGTGACTGGCTGGGGCGGATCGCCTACACGGTGCGCAACGAGAACCACCTGGAGCTCGTGAGCGGAACGAAGAGCCGTTCCGGCGGGCAGTGGGACATCTGGGAAGCCACGTACTCGCCGCAAGGCGACGACGGCTACCCGCAGCGCCTGTGGGACAAGCGGACCGGACAGATCGACAGCGCCGTGGCCGAGTACTGGAAGGAGAACTACGACCTGCGGTACATCCTGGAGCGGGACTGGGCCGAGATCGGGCCCAGCCTGGTCGGCAAGATCCACATTTACGCCGGTGACATGGACAACTACTACCTGAACGATGCCGCGTACCTGATGGAGGAGTTCCTCGAGAGCACCACGGACCCCTACTACGCCGGCGTAGTGGACTACGGTGACCGGGCGGAGCACTGCTGGAACGGCGATCACGTAAACTCCAACGCGATCTCGCGTCTCCGCTACAACACGATGTATCTGCCTCTCATCCTGGAGCGCATTCGTCAATCCGCTCCGGCGGGAGCGGACCTCACGAGCTGGAGGTACTGATGAACAGGCTGCTGGCGACGGCTGTCGCGACTCTCGTCTTCTCCGTCAGCTGGGTCGGAGATGCTTCCGCGGACCCCGGATGGGCCTCCGCCGACACGGTGCGGGTGCTCGTCGTCTACCACAGCATGACCGGAAACACGAAGGCCATGGCCGAGGCGGTGGCGGAAGGTGCTCGAAGCGTCCCCGGCGCCGTGGTCACTCTGAAGTCGGTGGACGAGGTGGAGAAGGCGGACCTGGTGGAGGCGGACGCGCTGCTCATCGGATCGCCCACCTGGTGGGGGACGATCGCCACGCCGGTGAAGCAGTTCATCGACGACTGGTTCTTCGAATACCAGGTGTTTCTCGGAGACAAGGTGGGAGGCGCTTTCGCCACCGGGGGTGGAGACGGCGGCGGCAAGGGTCTGGTGGTGCTGTCGATCCTCACCGCGATGCTGAACAACGGAATGGTCGTCGTCGGGCCGCACTATACGGACGGGAACGCGCAGTTCGGCGGCTTCGGCGTGGGAGCGACGACGGGACCGGACAGCCCGGGCCTGGATGACGCAGAGCTGGCTCGCGCCCGGATGCTGGGCGAGAGAGTCGCCAGCGTGGCGAAGCGCTACAGGTGAACTACGACTCCACTCCCGCCCCGCCGCGGTTTCGCTACGCGGCGGAGGCTGTGCCGCCGGGGCTGCCACCCGATCTACTCAGCCGGGCCTCGAGGCGTCTCGGGTGGGCTGCGCTGATCTATGCCGGGACGTACTTCCTGGCCTACTTCGGCCCGTTTCTTCTCCACCCCTCGGAATTTCACCACCTGGCGGGAAACCCCTCGACGCCCGTGGCCGTGATCTGCATCGCGATGGGTCTGGGGATCTACGCCGTTTCCCGGTATGGAGGTCTGCGGCCCGAGGCACTGCTGGACCTTGGTCTCGTGTTCGAGGTGGCGGGAGCGTTCGGGATCGCGTGGACCAACGTCTGGGGAGTATGGCCGGAAGCCGGGCAATTCGACGCCTGGATCCAGAGCCTCGCCGTGCGTGGCGCGTACGCCGGGATTCCGTGGGAGTGCGTTTGGATTCTGCTGTTTCCCCTCGTCGTTCCCACCACGCTGGGGAAGACATTGCTTGCCTCGCTGGGGGCCGCTTCGGCCGGAATCGTCGTGATCGCGCTGGCCAGGACGATGGGGGCCACAGCGATGGACGTGCCGCTCGGACCGATGTTCAGCTATTACCTGTTCAGCACCTACCTCTGTGCCGCCATCGCGGTCCTCATCTCACGCGGAGTGCATCGGTACGGACGACGGCTCGCCCGGGCGCAGGAGGTCGGCAGCTACCGCCTGACCGAGCTCCTGGGACGTGGTGGGATGGGCGACGTCTGGCTTGCGGAGCACCAGATGCTGGCCCGTCCGGCGGCTATCAAGCTGATCCGGCCGGAAGCTCTCGGCGCAGAGGAAGCGAGCACCCGCGTCGTGGAAGAGCGCTTCAAGAGGGAGGCCCGGGCGACGGCCGGCCTCGGCTCGACGCACACCGTCGATCTCTACGATTTCGGCATCACCGAAGACGGAGCGTTCTACTACGTCATGGAGCTGCTGGATGGGCTTGACCTGGCCACTCTCGTCGAACGGTACGGGCCGCTGCCCGCCGGCCGGGTCGTCCCGATTCTCAGGGGAGTCTGTCATTCCCTGGGAGAGGCTCACGAGCGGGGGCTGATCCACAGGGACATCAAGCCCGCCAACATCTTCATCTGTCGACTGGGACCTGACTTCGACTACGTGAAGGTGCTGGACTTCGGCCTCGTGAAGGAGACGGACCGGAAGGCTGGCGGG
This sequence comes from Candidatus Benthicola azotiphorus, assembly GCA_947581745.1. GTDB lineage: Bacteria > Gemmatimonadota > Gemmatimonadetes > Palauibacterales > Palauibacteraceae > Benthicola > Benthicola azotiphorus. The sequence goes on along the minus strand of CANPVW010000247.1, from coordinate 16,553 downwards.
GCCACCGCCCTGACCCGCGACGGGGTGGTGGCCGGAACGCCGGCTTTCATGGCCCCTGAGGCGGCGCTCGGCGACGGAAAGCTCGACGGCCGGGCCGACCTGTACGCCGTCGGCTGCGTGGCGTACTGGCTGCTAACCGGTCAGCCGGTGTTCGCGGGCGACACGCCGGTGGCCACCCTTCTGAAACACGTGCAGGAAGCGCCCATCCCGCCATCCCGTCGGACCGAGATGGAGATCCCCGCGGACCTCGACGCGGTGATCCTCGCCTGCCTGGCCAAGGACCCCGCTGCCCGGCCACAGACGGCCGAGGAGCTGGATTCCCGACTCGCCGCCTGTTCAGTCGAACCGTGGACGCGGAGCAAGGCGAAGGAGTGGTGGATGCTGCACCGCAGGGACTACGGTACGACCGCCAGGGCCTCCCCCGCATCGTAATCCGTCAGGTTGAGGGCCACGGCTCCGATGGTGGCATTCGTCTGTACCTTCACGATGATCCGGCGCTCGTCGTCCGAGATCCAGACACGCGGCTTCCGGTCCGCGCGGAACACTTCGAGCTCCGGGATGATCGGCTCCACGACGATCGTCTTGAACCGTCCGGCTGGCACACGTATCTCCTCGCGACCCAGAACTCGAACCGAGATCGGGTTCGACTGCGGCTTGAAGTACCGCTCCATCCGACTCTCGTCTCCCGGATCCAGAATCAGCGTCCGCACCAGGAAGAGGAACGCGATCTCGTCGATCGCGTCCTCGGGCATGGGGCCGCCATCCTCGAATCTGGACGGCTCGTAGGATTCGAGCTCCTCGGACCAGCTTTCGGCGGTAAAGACTCCCGCGACCGGATCCAGCTCGTATCGATCCCTCAATCGTCTGGGACCTTCCCGGATTCTTCTCTCGAAGCGGATGGAGCGAAAGCGCCCCGTGTCGATCCAGCTCGAGAAATCGTTCTCTATCCGGTAGAAGGGCGGCCCGCCCTCGACCTGCAAGGAAGTCCGGACCACTTCGCGCCCGTCGATGGTCTCGATGTCCTGCACACTCAGACGGGCTTCCCCCAGCTTGAAGCGTCCGAAGGCGACGCTGTAAGTGGACGTTTCGCCCGGGGCGAAACTCCATGCGGTCCCGGAGGCTGGCTCGTCAGGCAGTACCTCCATCGGGATCAGGGCCGAGCCCTGGCCGCGTGCCGGTGCCGGGATGGCCGCGGCGAGGAGGGTCGCAAGCACTGCAGGCGCGCGGAGGCACCGTCCCTTCGTGATCCGGCGAGTCATGGTGACTTTCTGAAGGAGGACGGCGTGCGTGCCCATACTGCATACCACAATATAGCTAAAACCAGACACCGCTGCCGGAATGCGTGCGAACCTGTCGTCGTCTGACCTCCTGCGATCGTGGCGAGCAGACGTTGAGCACGCGAAGCGTGCGAACCCCGTCGAAGCGCGAAGCGCTGAGACATTGAGCACGCGAAGCGTGCGAACAACCTTTCGCCGGTCACGCCACACTCAGATTCGGAATGAGAGCACAAGCGGTGGTACCGACATCCGACCGGATACTGGCCGAACGCATCGTCGGGGCGCGCGACGAATCCGCGTTCCGCGAGCTGTATCGCCGCCACACGCCGAGACTGCATCAGTTCGTGCTCCGCATCATGGGCGGGGACGAGCCGGAAGCGGAGGACGTAGTGCAGGACACGTGGATCCGGGCCAGCCGCAACCTCGGAGACTTCCGATGGGAGTCGAAGTTCGAGACCTGGCTGACGGGCATCGGTCTCAACCTGTGTCGCAACCGGCTCCGCTCGAGCGGCCGGTGGACCGACCTGCCCGAGCTGTCGCTTGCGGCGGGCCAGGTCGAACACCGCGAAGACCGGGTCGACCTGGAGAGAGCGATCTCGTTGCTTCCGGCCGGCTTCCGGGCCGTTCTCGTGCTGCATGACATCGAGGGCTTCAAGCATACCGAGATCGCCGAACAGCTCGGCGTCACCGAGGGGACATCCAAGAGCCAGCTCTGGTCCGCGCGACGCGCCATGCGCCGGATGCTGAACCCGGCCGGCTCAGAGCAGGGAGACGTGACATGATGGACGATCGGAATGAGGGCGACCGGCCTGAGCCGGTAGAGCTCACGGCCGCGGAGCGGGAAGCGCTCGACGCGCTGCCGCGCGAGAGGGAGCCGGGACGGCTGCTCGAAGAGCGGACGGTGCGCACCCTGAGGGATGAAGGCTTGCTGGCCTCCGGTCCCGGGCGTCGCGTCGAATCCGCCTCGGATTCCGGCATGTCCACCCGGCGTCCGTGGTGGCGTTCCGCCGCCGCGATCGCGGCGGGAATTGCGCTGTTCGCTGGTGGGCTGTCCGTGGGGCAGGTGCTGGGGGCCCGCCAGACGGCGGATGCTCTCCAGACCGTGTTCGTGGGTCGTGACGCGCGGCTCGCATCCGAAGTGCAGCGGACCGGTTCGGACTACGTGGCGGCGCTCGCGGCCCTTTCGGAGGTCGATTTCCAGCAGCCGGCGGACAGCGGACAGGCCCTCGAAGTAGCGCTCACCGCCCTGTGGGCTGCGGCCAACGAGATCGTGCGGCTCGCGCCGGACGATCCGCTGACCGCTCGCATCCTGCAGGGCTTCGAGGCGAGGGCACGGGAATCGAACGACCGGGGGCCGGGCGGACAGCTCCTGGTCGAGTTCTAGTCAGAGGGAGGGCGTGGTGAACGGGATGACGAACGGAATCGAATCGGCGACGATGAAGGCTCTGGGCCGCATACTGATGGCAGGGTGGCTCGTGGTGGCGCTCGCCGGGCGGTTGCCGGGACAGGTGGGGGTCGCCGCCGGAGAGTGTCCCGCGGGCCTGGTGCGACAGGGTGACGTAGGGATCTCCAGTTTCGAATGCTCGAACTGCCGGCTGTCCGACTCGGGCGACGAACGCGTCTGGAACTTCAGCTCGGAGCCTGTCGTCCGGGCGGTGAGCCCGGGATCTCCGGCGGACGGGAGAATCCGTGAGGGAGATGCGATCGTGGCCGTGGACGGGCACCTGATCACCACAGGTGAAGGAGGGCGCAGGTTGGCCAACCTGGAACCGGGGCAGCGCGTCTCCCTGGTCGTGCGGACGGAAAACCGGGAGCGGACGGTGGAGATGACGGTGGGCAGCAAGTGCCGTCGGACGGGGGCGTACGCGGAGGCTCCCGCTCTGGCGGCTGAGCCCGCGGAACCCTCTGCGCCGGTCGAGGCAGCCGTCCCGTCGGCCGAAGCCGTGGTGAGCTCCGGCGTCGGACGGGGCGTGCCGCGTGCTGCGGTAGCGCCTGTGGCCGAAGCGGCTGCCTCCGCCGGGGTGGTGGCCGTGGGCCCGGTGCCCGGGCCCACGTACACGCTGCTGCCATCCGGCTGGTTCGGATTCGGGATCCAGTGCACGGACTGTCGCTGGAGCGTGAAGGACGAGACCGGCAGATCGGAGTGGGAATTCAGCGAGCCGCCCGAGATCAGCTCGGTGCAGGAAGGAAGTCCGGCGGCCGCGGCGGGCCTGCGGCGAGGTGACGTGCTGACCGAGATCGACGGCGAGCCGCTGGTCAGCCGTGAAGGCGGCCGGCGCTTCGGATCGGTGGAGCCGGGCCAGACGGTCCGCTGGACCTATCAGCGGGGCGGCCAGACCCGGGAGACGCAGGCGCAGGCTGGACGAAGGCCTGAACCTCCGCCCCCGCCGGGCGCGGAGGCTCCGGCGTACAGCGGGGGGCTCGCCCGCGCCTACGTCTCACCCGATGTGAGCAGGCTCAGGTATTCGGGCCTCGTGGGTAAGACGAGCGTGGAGGTGAGAGGAGCAGGATCCGTGGTGGTGAACATCATCGAGCCAGGGCGGGAAATAGAGATCGTGACCTCCGATTCGCGTACCAGAATCCGGCTCGACGACTCGAAGTAGTCACTTCCGCTGCCGCCGCCGGATGTGACACCCTGTCACGCGCGGGCCGCCTGGCGCCGACAACATGGCGCTCCGGCGGCCCCGCGTGCCATGTCCATTCCGAGCCATCGAAAGACTACCGAATGGAGGGCGCAGCCTCACAACTCGTTGCCCGCCAACCGACTGACAGAGCCTTCCTCGCACGGTCGGAAGGCCTCCCGGGCCTTCGACCACAGCCGCACGAGTCTTGCTTTTCGAAAAGGGGTTCGAACGCCTTCTTTTCCCAGGTGTCACACCGCTCTCCGGGAGTGCAGACATGCTTGACAGGGCGCGCCTCCTTGCGGCCGCCGCGATCGCGGCCCTCATCACTCCGGCCGTGCTGCCGGCGCAATCCGCCTCCGATGCGGCGGAGCGTCAGGCGTTCTTCGATGCGATCCAGGCGCCGAACTGGCTGGGAACCGACATCGCGCACACGTCGATCAAACAGCAGCGAGGCGGTACCTGCTGGAGCTTCTCGACCGTCGCGTTTCTCGAGTCGGAGGTCCTGCGCACCAACGAAGATCTGGCGGTGGCACTGGCTGAAGCGCGGGAAGAGCTCGACCTGTCGGACTACTACGTGGTCTACTGGGCTTACGTCGAGAAGGCACGGGAGTATGCGCGGCGTGGTGGTGAGGGGGCCCGCTTCACGGATGGGGGACTGAGTCACGACGTGACCTGGCTGGTGCAGAAGTACGGCATCGTCCCCGAGGCGGACTTCGCCGTGGTCGAGGACTACGGAGCGATGCGAACCGACCTGAACGCCGTCCTGGAGGCGCACGCCGCGAGCGGCGACTGGTCGGAAGACGCGGTCGTGGCCGACATCCGCGAGGTCCTGGATCGGCACCTCGCTCCTCCGCCCGAGATGATCACCGTCGATGGCCGGGCGATGACCCCGATCCAGTACGCGACCGACTACCTGGGGCTGGATCTCGCCTCGTACTGGGAGATCACCTCCTATACCGACTTCCCGTTCTACGCCCGTGGCGAGCTGGACGTGCCCGACAACTGGTGGGACTACGACGGATACTACAACGTGCCCCTCGACGATTGGATCCGTGCGATCAACCAGGCCCTCGACAAGGGCTTTCCGGTCGTGATCGATACCGACTGGGGTGACAGGGGCGCCTCGTGGAACGGCGCCGGGATCGCCGTGATGCACCCGGACATGCTTCCCGGCTACCTGATCAACCAGGAGTCGAGGCAGCGAGACTTCGAGGAGGGAAGGACGACGGACGACCACCTCGTGCTCGCCGTGGATCATCGAGTGGTGGATGGCCAGGACTGGTATCTGATCAAGAACTCACACGGCACGAGCTCGGGCCGGAGAGGATACGTGTGGATTCGCGGTGACTGGATGGCCATGCGGGTGCTGGCCTACATGGTGCATCCCGATGCCCTCGCGCCCGACATGATGGGCCATTTCGGCGGTGATCACTGATTCGCGCCGGACCCGCGAGGTACCACGAATCGATCTCGCCCACGCGGGGTAGTCACTACGGCAGGTTGACTCGACCAGGGAGGCGGACATGCTCCAGCTCATCGGGATTCCATTGATCTTGGCGGCGTGGGCCATTCCAGCCCTCTTCGTCCTCACCCTCGGCTTCCTGTTCGGACTTGCCGTGTTCCGGCCCCTCTTTCTCGCGTGGTCGGTGGCATGGGATGCCGTCGCCGGATGGGTGAACCGGGAGATGCAGGCCATGGGCGAGTGGCTTCTGTCCCGCACCTACGCCCACGCCGTTCGACACACACCGGTGGACTGACCTTCCGGAGAGCAGGCATGTGCCCGATTCCGCCGGCCTCGAGCACGGGCCGGCGCGGCTTCTTCTTGCGACTGGAGGCCGCTGAACGCTGACCCTGCCGCGTACGGGAACCCGAGGCGTATAATAGAGAACCGAGAACGATACCCGTGTCGGCCGGGTGGCCGGCACGCTGACAGGACTGTATGGAGAGGAAGCATGGCACTGTACGACTACTACTGTGAAGCGAACGACCGGACTGTCGAGGTCCGGCACGGGATGTCCGAGTCGCTGAAGACTTGGGGTGAGTTGTGCCGGACGGCAGGGATCGACCCGGGCGACACGCCCACCGACGCGCCGCTTCGCCGGCTGATGGGCGCTCCGGTTCCGATGACGGGTTCGACGGGCTCGAGCTCCGGCCCGTCGTGCGGCCCCTCCTGCGGGTGTTCGTTCGACGCCTGACCGGATGCGTGCAACCTCCCCAGCCGTCCTCGTCCGAGTCGACGCTGGATCCCGACGACTGGTCGGAGGTCCGCCGGTCGGGGCACGAGTTGCTGGATGAGCTGCTCGACCGTCTGTCGTCCGTACGCGAACAGCCTGCCTGGAGTCCCATTCCGCCCGAGGTGAAGGAGCGGCTGGCCACCCCGGCGAGCCGCGACCCGATGGCGCTGACGGACGTACTGGAGGACTTCCGACGCGACATCCTCCCCTATGCGACAGGCAACACCCATCCGCGCTTCTTCGGCTGGGTGCACGGCACGGGAACGGTGGAGGGAGCCATCGCCGAGCTGGCGGCCGGCTTCATGAACTGCAACGTGGGGGGTCGAGAGCAGGCGGCCGTTTACGTAGAGCGCCAGGTGATCGGCTGGATGGCCGACCTGTTCGGCTTCCCTTCCGATTGCGGCGGACTGCTCGTGAGCGGCACCTCGATGGCGACGATCGTAGGTCTGGCCGTGGCCAGGGAGAGCACCGCGCCGGGCGACATTCGGCGGCGAGGTCTGGAAGCGGCTCCCGCTCCTCTGATCGCCTACGCTTCGACCGGGGCGCACGTGTCGATCCGGAAGGCGCTGGAGCTTCTCGGCCTCGGAGCCGGATCTCTGCGCCAGGTGCCCGAGCGAGCCGCATCCGGGATCGACCCGCGGGCGCTCGAGGCGATGATCGCGGCGGACCGGAAGGCGGGCCTCCACCCGTTCTGCATCGTCGGTACGGCCGGCTCGGTGGCCACAGGTGTGATCGACGACCTGGAGGTGCTGGCCGACGTGGCGGAAGCCGGCGGCCTGTGGCTTCACGTCGATGCGGCTTTCGCGGGCGCGCTCATCCTGAGCGAACGTCTGCGCTCACGCCTCGCCGGCATCGAGAAAGCGGACAGTCTGGCGTTCGATCTCCACAAGTGGATGCACGTTCCGTACGACGCGGGCTGCGTTCTGGTGCGAGATGCCGCCGCGCACCGCGCGACCTTCTCGGCGGACCGCGACTACCTGAGCCGCTTCGAGCGCGGCCCCGGGTCGGGGGACCCCTGGTTCACGGACTACGGGCCTGAGCTCTCCCGCGGCTTCCGGGCTCTCAAGGTCTGGATCAGCCTTCGGTCCCACGGGCTCGACCGCCTCGGGAGAATGGTCGAGAAGAACTGCGCGCAGGCGACCTGGCTGGCGGATCGAATCGAGGATAGCAAGTCCTTCCGACTGGCTGCTCCGGCATCCCTCAACATCGTCTGCTTCCGCGCCGTAGCGCCGGCCGAGATCCCGATCGAGAGCGACGAGCTCAACCGCGAGATCGTGATGCGGGTGCAGGAAAGCGGCGTCGCCGTTCCGAGCAGCGCCGAGATCGACGGCCACCTGTGCATCCGGGTCGCGATCACGAACCACCGGACGCGGCGCGAAGACCTGGCGTTGCTGCTGGATGCGCTGGAGAGAGCGCGGGAGGCGGTGCTGGCCGCAGGCTGACGCGACGCCCGCGACAGGTCCGTCTCGCGAGGCTTCGACCAAGCGGCTAACTTCGGGCTCGTTCGCGGCCCGCCGGGGCCTCCCCTCGTGATCCGACGATAGCCATGACCTCAGATCAGAGCCTGTCCACGGCCGCTGGCGCCGGCCTCAAGCCCCCACCGCCCGCCGTCTTCCGCTGGGTCGTCCTCGTGGTGATCAGCCTGGCGATGTTCGGCAACTACTACGTGTACGACGCGATCAGCCCGATCGCCGACCTGCTGCGGGACCAGCTGGGCTTCTCGGACAGCCGGATCGGGGCGCTGAACGCGATCTACAGCTTCCCGAACATCATCATGGTCCTGATCGGCGGGATCATCATCGACCGGATCGGGGTCAAGAAGGCGACTCTTCTGTTCGGCGCGTTGTGTTTCACGGGGGCCGCAACGACAGCGGCGACGGGCGAGTTCATGGTCATGGCTGCCGGTCGTCTGATCTTCGGAATCGGCGCCGAGTCCCTGATCGTCTCCGTGACCGTGGGAATCGCCCGCTGGTTCAAGGGGCGCGAGCTGAGCTTCGCGTTCGGCGTCAACCTGACGATCGCCCGCCTGGGCTCCTTCCTCGCCCTCAATTCACCGCGGTGGGCACGTCCCGCGTACGAGAACTGGCAATGGCCGCTTCTGATCACGGTCGCCTTCGCCACGTTCTGCGTCGCCGGCGCGCTGGTGTACTGGGTGCTCGAGGACCGGGCCGAGAAGCGCTACGACCTCGGCGAGGCGGGAGAAACGGACCGCGTGGAATGGGGCGACCTGTTCAGCTTCGGACGATCCTATCTGTGGGTGGTCCTGCTGTGTGTGACCTTCTACTCGGCGATCTTCCCGTTCCAGACTTTCGCGATCAAGTTCTTTCAGGACGCGCACGGCGTGAGCCGCGAGACCGCCGGCTTCCTGTCCAGCGTGATCACGCTGTTCTCGATGATCATGACCCCGCTGTTCGGCCTGTGGGTGGACCGGGTCGGGCGACGCTCCCTGTTCATGATGGTCGGTTCGCTGATGCTGGTCCCCGTGTACCTGATGATGGCCTACACGTCGGTCGACCTCAAAGTCCCGATGGCCATCATGGGGATCGCCTTCTCACTCGTTCCCGCCGTCATGTGGCCGTCCGTGGCCTACCTGGTGGACGAGGCCAAGCTCGGGACCGCCTATGGCCTGATGACGATGATTCAGAACATCGGCCTGTTCGGATTCAACTGGATGATCGGGTGGGCCAACGACTTCTCGGGCGCCGGCCCGGCGAATCCGGGTGGCTATGCCCTGGGCATGTGGATCTTCTCCGTGCTCGGCTTCCTGGGCTTCTTCTTCGCCTTCATGCTGAGGCGGCGGGAGACGGGTCCGCATGCGCACGGGCTGGAGACGATCACCGTGAAATCGACCATCGAGGCGGAGGGACACGCGTGAACGCCGTGCGCCTGCTACCGGCGCTGGCCGCTGCGGCCCTGCTGGTTCTGCCGGCCACGGCGTGCGCGCAGGAGGGTGCGGGAGGGGCGTCCGGCTCCGGCGGCTCGATCACGGACGTGGCGGGGATCGAGGTCGGACACCATACCCTGAACGAGCGGCCCACCGGGTGTACGGTGATCCTGGCGCGAGCCGGGGCGGTCGGCGGGGTGGACGTGCGCGGTGGGGCGCCGGGGACGAGAGACACCGATCTGTTGGATCCGGTGAATCTGGTGGAGCGTATCCACGGCGTGGTTCTTTCGGGCGGCAGCCTGTTCGGACTGGACGCGGTCTCGGGCGCGGTGCGCTGGCTCGAGGAGCGGGGCATTGGCGTCGACGCGTGGGGAACCGTGATTCCGATCGTCACGGGAGCCATCCTGTTCGATCTGGGTGTCGGGGACGCGTCGATCCGACCGGACGCGGCGTGCGGATATGCCGCGGCGGAGGCGGCGACGACCGGGCCGGTGGGGCGGGGAAGCGTGGGGGCCGGCGCCGGCGCCACGGTCGGAAAGCTCGCCGGGCGAGGGCGCGCCATGAAGGGCGGGATCGGTACGGCTTCGGTAGAGCTCCCCGGCGGCGTGATCGTCGGCGCCATCGTGGCGGTGAACGCGGTGGGCGACGTGGTCGATCCGGCCACGGGCGAGATCGTGGCGGGCATCCGCGAGGAACGCGGAGTCGGATTCACGGACGCCAGGAAGCTGCTCCTCACACGGACGGGACTCGAGGGAGCCCCGGGGGAGAATACGACGATCGGGGTCGTGGCCACGAACGCCACGCTCACCAAGGCGCAGGCCACCAAGCTGGCCCAGATGGCGCACGACGGACTGGCCCGGGCGATCTACCCCGCCCACACCCCTTGGGACGGCGACACCATATTCTCGCTCGCGACCGGCGAGATCGAGGGTGAAGCGGACCTGATCGTCCTCGGCGCGGTGGCGGCGGACGTAGTGGCCGCCGCCATACTCGATGCCGTGCGCTCGGCCACCGGGCTGGAGGGCATTCCATCCGTGGGCGACCTGGCCCGGTCGCGTTGACGGGCCCTTGAACGCCACGCTCCTCTTTCTCCTCGCCTACTCGGCCGGACTCATCGCGCTCGGGTTGTGGATCGGTCGCCGGGTCAAGGAAACCGGTTCCTTCTTCGTCGCCGGACGCAGCCTGGGTCCGGTCCTGTTGTTCGCCACCGTCCTGGCCGCCAACATCGGGGCCGGCTCCACGGTGGGGGCGGCCGGCCTCGGTTACCGGGACGGGCTCGCGGCCTGGTGGTGGGTTGGCTCCGCGGCGATCGGCACGGCTCTTTTGGCCTTCTGGATCGGCCCGCGGATCTGGCGCGTGGCGAAACAGCAGGACCTGTACACGGTCGGGGATTACCTCGAGCTTCGGTATGGGCCGAGCGTCCGGGGGATAGTGGCCGCCCTGTTATGGCTCGCGACGCTCGCCATCCTCGCCGGACAGCTCATCGCGTTCGCCTGGATCCTCGAGGTCGTGGCCGGCATCCCGAAGTGGGCCGGGTGCCTGATCGCGGGCGGCGTGATGACGATCTACTTCACCGCGGGCGGTCTCCTGACCTCCGCGTGGGTGAACCTGGTGCAGCTCGTCGTGCTGATCATCGGTTTCGCGATCGCCCTGCCCTGGGCGCTCTCGGCGGCGGGCGGCTGGCAAGCCGTGGTGGCAACGGCGCCGGCCCGGTCCGACTACTTCGGTTTCTTCTCGGGTGGCGGCTCGGGGATCATCTACGTGGCGCTGCTGGTACCGGCGTTCATCATCTCGCCGGGGCTGATCCAGAAGGTGTACGGGGCGCGCGACGAAAGGACGGTGCGGCTGGGCGTCGGCCTGAGCGCTGCTGCGCTGCTGCTGTTCGCCGCCGTGCCCCCGGTGATCGGCATCCTGGCGCACGCATTCGCCCCGGAGCTGGCCAACCAGGAGCTGGCGTTACCGACGGTGCTGACCCTGGCCGTGCCTCCGGCCGTGGGCGCGATCGGCCTGGCCGCCGTGTTCTCGGCGGAGGTCAGCTCGGCGGATGCGATCCTGTTCATGCTGTCCACGTCGCTGTCGGAGGACCTCTACAAGCGGTTCGTGAAGCCGGGGGCGACCGATCGGCAGGTACTCGGGGTCGCCCGCCGGGCTGCGGTCCTCGGTGGGGCGGCGGCGGTGGCTCTGGCCCTCGGTCTCCCGTCCGTCATCGGTGCCCTGAGCGTGTTCTATACGTTTCTCGGCGTGAGCCTCTTCGTCCCGGTGGTGGTGGGCCTGCATTCGCGGCGTCCCGGCACACCCGAAGCGCTGTGGGCGATCGGCGCGGGCGTGTTGCTGGTTCTGGCGGCCCGGCTGGCGGGAGTTTCGGGCCTCAACTCTTCCTTGCTGACCGGGTACGCGATCCTCTACTCGGCCGTCGTGTTCACTCTGGTGTTCGCGGTGCGAGGACTGCGGGCGAAACGAGAGTAACCTGACAGAGCAGCCTGACGTCGAACGCACCCTGACTTCTTTGCACCATCGACCCAGCATATGGTCCTCTCTCGGTGTCCCGCGATACGAATCGCTTCTTGAATCCTCAGCTACTTGAATGCGAAGCAGTTACGTTCGCTGAAGCTCGAACTGAGCGACGCCGATGTCGCGAAGGGGCACAGTTCTTGTCGGTACGACAACTCCCGGAACGACGCGTTGTCCTTCGCATAGGCAGGTAAACGATGAAAAAAGCAGTACTTATAGTCGTCGCGCTCACGATGGCGACCGCGTGCGGCAGCGATCCGACGGATCCGCTGGCGGGTTTCCAGCCTCAAGTGAACAACGTCACCGACAGCTTCCAGCTGCAGGCTACGGACGTCACAGACGTCGGCACGATCCTGCAATATTCCTGGCTGAACACGGGCGCCCAGGCTTCGGTCGATCACTCGACGACGACAGCGGCCGGTTCCGCCGCGCTCGTCATCAAGGACGCCAGTGGCTCGACGGTATACGACAACGGTCTGGCGCCCAGCATGAACGAGGATACGTCGGCCGGGACTGCGGGCGCCTGGACGATAGCGGTGACTCTGACCAACTACAGCGGCACGCTCAATTTCCGCGTTCAGAAGAAGTAACGCGAAGCGCGAGGGGCCCAGGGAATGGTCTGCGGCGGACATCTGGCCGCGGTGCAGCCCTTCTCGGCTGCCCGCTCCAGAATTACGGTTCGGACTGGCTTGGCTCAGTCCCGGTAGGGGTCGAACACGTCCGGTCCCGCCATAACCACCACCAGCGGCCTGAGCGTGTGCAGGATCTCGATCGTCCCACGCTGCGCGGCAAGCACTTCGGGCAGCCGGCGGTACACGTGCGGACTCTCGTCCAGGCCGCCGCCGCGCAGCACGACTCCTTTACGGCGTACCCACTCGTGCATCATCTCGGGGCTGACACGGCCGGGACGGATCACGCGACCCGTCTTTCGCTCCACCTTGCCGCGCGCGGCGGTCCGACTCATCAGGCGACCGGCCCCGTGCACCGTGGAGTAGAGCGCCTCCGTCTGCAGCACCTCGCACTCGCTACCCGGCTCGGGCACGGCGCCTCGCACGATCACCGCGTCATCTCCCATCGAACCGCCGATGAATCCCAGCTGGCCCGGAAACGCGGGTGTCGCGCCCTTTCGCACCACTATGCAGGTTTCGCCGTAGTGCGTCTCGCGCCACGCGAAGTTGTGGTGGTTGTGGACGAGCTCCTGCTCGCGGCCCCCGATCAGCTCCACCACCTTCCGAACGACCCATTCGCGGCCGGCGTAGGCGTAGCGGCCGGCCAGCTCCATCAGCCCGTAGTAGTCTTGCCCCAGGGGTGATTCGAGCGGAAGGATGACTTCGGCCTCCGGAACCCGGGCGCCCCACTGGCGACCCTGGCCGAGCGCGAGGAAAGCGGAGGCCACGGTGTGACCGAACCCGCGGCTCCCGAAGTGCACGCCGACCCAGATTCGGTCGCCCTCGTCGGCGAATACGTCCACGTAGTGGTTTCCGCTTCCCACGGTTCCGAGCTGTGCGCGGGCCTTCTCCAGGAGATCGTGGCGCTTGCCGGCCGGGACGGCGTCCCACGCCGGATCCTCGAACAGCGGGTGATCGACGGGAGCGTCGTCGGCCTTGTTGGTGCGCCCGAGCCCGAAGCTGATCACGTCGGAGATCTCGTCGGCGATCGCCCCCAGGCGGACTCTGCTCTCTCGCCCTCCAGGCCCGAAGTCCGACAGGTGAAGGTCCGTTCGGATGGCCGCGTTGCCACACGCGATGTCGAAGCCGACCCCGACGACGGATACTTCGTCGCGGTAGGCGGCCACCCCACCGATTGGCATCACGTATCCCAGGTGCCCGTCCGCCATCAGAGCCGCGCGCTCCGCCCTCGCGGCGACATTGCGAAACTGACGGAGCGTGTTCTCCTCGTGCTCGCCGAAGATCCTCATCGTGGCCCTCCGGGGAAGCACTACCCCACAGGAACGGGACGGGTCACGGGCCGGCAGATGCTGAGCGGACGAGCTCCGACGTCTGCCCCCTTGCCCGCATCAGTGTCCGCATGGCCCAGATCCCGAAAGAGGGGCCGGCTACCAGCAGCGGGAAGGCCCACCTCCACCCCGCTGCCTCGGCGATCGCCGGCACGATCTGGATCGTGAGCATGGTGAGGAGGAATCCCAGGGCGACCTGGACGGTGAGGGCGGTACCGACCGCATGCGACGGCGACACCTCGGTGACGAGGGCCGAGAACTGGGCCGAGTCGGCGATGACGAAGTACCCCCACACGAGCACGAGCGGAACGAGGACCAGCGCGCTGGCCCCGAAGAAAAGGCCGGCGAGGAGCGAGCACGTTCCGCTCACCAGGAGCGCCCGGATGGCGAATCGCTCGCGCCCGATTCGATCGGCCACGACGCCGCCCCAGACGCAGCCGAGTCCGCCGATCGCGATCGCGGCGAAGGCGGCGAGCTTCACCGTCGTGGAGTAGCCGCCCGTCCACGGAACGCCGGCTCTGGAAGCGGAGCTGGCCGCGAGAAACGTGGCCACCCAGGTCCAGAATGCGTACAGCTCCCACATGTGACCGAGGTACCCTCCCGTGGTGAGTCTCCACTCTCTGTGGCGGAGCACCGTGCCCACGAGTCCCCAGCTGAACGGCCGGCGATCGAAGGCGTACGGCCCGTCGCGGTATCCGATCGCCACCATGAGCGCGGCGACCACTGCGCCTCCCGAGGTGCTCCAGACCACGAAGCGTGGGTCGGCGCCACCGATCGCGTCCACGAGGTACGGCGACGCGTTTCCGACGGTGAGGGCGCCCACCATCGTGCCGATCGCGAAGCCCCGTCTCGCCCGGAACCACGTGGCAACCATCTTCATTCCGGGAGGGTACACGCCGGCCAGGAAGAACCCGGTCGCGAATCGGAGGGCCAGCGCCGTCCCGAATTCCCCCACGACGAGAAGCCCGGCGTTGGCCGCTGCGGCCAGCAACGCGCACGCCGCGAGATAGCGGCGACCCGGTATCAAGTCCGCCAGATTGAACACGGCGGCGACGATCGTCCCCGCCACGAAGCCGAGCTGCACGGCTGTCGTGAGCCAGCCGGCCTGTGCTACGGAGAGGTCCCAGGCGGAGCGGAAGTGCGGGGAGGCCGCGCTCGCCGCGAACCACATCGACATGCCCAGCAACTGGGCGAGCGACAGCAGCGCGAGCATGCGCCATGCCCGGCCGCTAGACTCTCGGTCCCGACTCTCCTGATCCAGGTCGCCCTCCGGGAGCACGTTCGCCACCACGGTAAACGCCGACCCAACTTCACACCGCGACGTACGGGTTCCGCAAGCCCGGCGTCCCGGCGGCTACGCCGCCAGGAGCTGAGCCAGCCCCGCCACCACCACGGCCAGGGCGGTCAGGACGACGAGCGCCTTGCTCAACCGGTCACGTCCGCGGCGCGAGGCGCACAGGTAGAGAAGCGCCTCGGCGATCGAGAATCCCTGCGTCTCACTCTGCATCATCACCACCTCCCCGTTCTCCGACTCCGTCTTGAATCTCCGGCCTTACGAGCACCTCGTAGTGTGTCACGCGTGGAACGAGCTCGAAGAGGAAAGCTTCGTCCTCCGGGTAATAGCGGGCGCGCTCGACGTCTTCGCCGGCGAACGCCCTGATGTCTTCGAGGTCTCGCCACAGCGAGATCATCAGGAACTCGGCCCGCTCCCCGTCGACCCGGCGAAGTACGTACACGCCGCGGTTTCCTTCCGTCGCCTGCAAGTCCACGACGCCAGTGCCGTTCAAATAGGACAGGTACGCTGCCGCCTCCTCAGCCCGAACCGTTCCATGCCATGTGCGAGCGATCACCGTTCACCTCCGGATCCGACGACTGCCGCCTGCGAGACGTTGACTTTCGCAATTAACCACTTAAACTACGTATACTGGTTATAGTCTACACGCGGTGTCTAACTTGTCAAGGGTTATATGATGGTTACAACGGAACCCGCGCCCGAGTTCGATCTGTCCGGCGGAGATCTGTGCCTCGACTTCATCAATACGCTGGCCGACCGAACGGGGACTCCGAGGGAATCCCTGACCGCATATGCCGACCTGCTCGAGTTCGCCCGCCAGGCCGGCCGGATGCCGGAGCCCGAAGTGGGCGAACTGGCGGCCGAGGCAGCGGCAGACCCGGCCGGGGCGTCCCGCGTGATGGTGCGCGCGGTGCGGACTCGCGAGGCGATGTACCGGGTATTCGGCGCGATCGCCCGGGGAGAGGAACCCGAGGACGCGGACCTCGAGGCCCTCAACGCGGTGCTCGTGGAAGGGCTGGCGAAGGCGCGACTCGTCCGTCAGGACGGGTCCTACCGGTGGTCGTGGGCCGGCGACTGCAGCTGCCTGGAGCGCCCCCTGTGGCAGGTCGCACACTCGGCCGCGGACCTTCTCGCTTCCGGCCGGCTCGACCGGGTTCGGGTCTGCGATTCCGCAACCTGCGAGTGGCTGTTCCTGGACGAGAGCCGGAATCGGAGCCGTCGCTGGTGCGACATGGCGACGTGCGGAAACCGGGCGAAGGCCAGGCGGCACTACGAGAGACAGAAGACGGCCCTGCAGGTGCGGGAATCCGGATGAGCGGCTAATATTCCGGCGGAGTTGAGCCCCAGGCGGCTCACCAGAAGGTCCTCGGATTCCGGAGGCTTAAGATGTCGTATCGGAGCCAGTGGTGGGTCGTAGCCGCGGTGGCAGGGATCGCGGCGGCCTGTTCGAGCATCAGTGCCAACAGCGACTACGATCAGAGCTATGACTTCTCAACGCTGCACAACTACGCGTGGGCCGAGATTTCGGGCGACAAGCAGCAGGCGGACCAGATTTCCCTGAAGCGGGTGATGGACGCGACGGACCAGGCGCTGGCCAGCAAGGGCTTCGCCAAGACGGAGCCGAGCCAGGCGAGCTTCCTGGTGGCGATCCAGACAGGCAAGCAGCAGGAACAGCAGTACACGACTTATGGAATGGGCGCCTGGCGTGCCGGCGGCATGTCGACCACGACAGAGCAGACGTACGACGAGGGAACCCTGATCATCGATATCGT
>CANPVW010000246.1 GCA_947581745.1 Candidatus Benthicola azotiphorus | reverse complement strand
GGTAATATCGATACGCCTTGCCCTCGGCCTCGTGCCGAACGTGCCCTTTGGCCTCCAGCGTTCGCAGCATGGTGAGCACGGTCGAATAGGCCAGGTCGTCATCCAGGCTTTCCCACACCTCGTTTACCGTCCCGGACTCGCGCCGCCAGAGGACGGCCATGATGTCCAGCTCCCGGGGGGTCAGGCGTACGCTCACGAATCGATCTCCCTGTCGATGACTGTCGGTCGAGTACCAACTATTACATATGTAGTAGATAATGGTTCCGCCGTCACGATGCAACCCCTCGCTCCGGTCCCTTGCCCCGGCTTGCGCGGTCGGTGGATCTTGATGCGATGAGCGATCGTCCACCGCGCTGGCAGACGTTTCTGGCAGACCTCAAGCGTCGCAGGGTCTTCCGCGTCGCCGCGGTCTACGGAGGCGTGGCGTTCGCCGGTCTCGAGGCTGCGGACCTTCTCATCGGGGGACTGGGTCTGCCGCAGCAGGTTCAGACCGTGGTCACCCTGCTGGTGCTGGCCGGCTTCCCGGTCGCGATCGTCCTGGCCTGGACGTTCGACATCACGCCTCAGGGACTCCAGCGGACGGAGAACGTCCCGCAAGCCGAGCTCGAGGCGATCGCCGCCGAGCCGCGTCGCAGGCGCTGGCCCGCGGGGATCGCGGCTCTTGCCGGACTGGTGCTGTTCTTCGCGGCGGCGTGGATGGCGGCGGGCAAGCTGGGCTGGCGGCTCGGATCGCCGGAAGCAGCCTATGCCGTGGAAGATCCGCTCGGCTCCTACGTGGTGCTTCCGTTCGCGCACCGCGCGGAGACGACGGAAGAAGCCGAGCTGGCGGAGCACGCCGCGGCCCGGTTGACGCGGCAGTTGAGGGGCTGGGAGACGATCAGGGTCGTCCCCGATTTTGCTCTCACCGGCGTGATGTATGATCTGGGCGTCTCCGGGCCGACATTCCCCTCGATGGATCTCGGACTCGAGCTGGCCCGGCGACAACGTGTCGGAACCATGATCGCGCTGACGGCGGAGATCGTGGACGACTCGGCCTTCACCCAGGCCGTTCTCTACGACGTGGCTCACGGCGAGCAGGTTCAGCAGTCGATTCTGTCCAGTGGCACGATGGACGAGCTGGACGGTCTCGTCGCTCCGGTCGCCCAGGAGGTCCTCGACCTCAGGGACCAGCCCGCGGAACTGCAGGCGCTGAGAAGCGAGTCTCCGAATCCGAGGGCGCACCGCGAATTCCAGGATGGCCTGGATGCGCTCTACGGGTGGCGGCTGTCGGAGGCCGAAGAGCACTTTCGGGAGGCGATAGCGAACGACTCGCTGTTCGCACTCCCGCACCACTACCTCGGGCTCACCCTCTACTGGCAGACGTCACGCAATCCAGAGCGGATAGTGGATCTCGGACCCGAGATCGCGCGGTTGGCCAGGGTGGCGGAGCGCCTGGCCGCCGAGCGGAATCTCCGCGCGGGTCTGCAGGAGCACCTCCGCGCGTTCCGCGCCTTCTGGGAAGGCGACTACCCCGCGGCCCGCGCCGCCTACCAGGCGATCCTCGCGCGAGATTCCACCGACACCGAGGCCTGGCTGCTGCTTGGCGCGGTGGAGTTCTCCGATCCGTGGCTGGCCCGGACGGACGGAGAGGCCGCGGTCCCGCGTTCGAATCTCAACGTGGCGCGGCGTGCCTTCGAGACCACCGCCCGGTTGTCTCCCGATTTCCAGCTCAGCTACGGGCACCTGTTCGACATCGACCGCCTGATCGCCGACGCCGCACTGGGTCGAGGGTGTCCCGCGTACGAGAGGCCCGGCGGGCCGCTGTTGCCTCCGTACGCCGTGCGCGAGGCGCGTGACCAGGAAGCCTACTGCCCGGTGGAGAGAGACTCGATCCAGTGGGTCGCCGCGGACGGGGTCACCAGCGTGGACCGTGAGCGGGCGCTGCTCGGAGCCGAGCGCACTGAGGCGTATCTGGCGCGCTGGTCCTCCATCCAGCCCGAGCAGCCGCGGCCCCACGAGGAATGGGCGCAGCAGCTCCTGTGGAGACAGTCTCTGCTTCGGTGCGATGCGGACCCCGGCGCCGAAGCCGAGCTCTCGCGTCAGGCCCTGCGGCAGCTGGAGCGAGCGCTCGAGCTGCGTGGTGACACGGTCCCCGAGGACAGGGTTCGGCTGGCCCTTCTGAGCCTGTCGGCCGGTGATCCGGAAGCTGCGGTGTCGCAGGTGGAGGTGGCGCTCGCCGACCTGCGGCGCTCCACGGCCGACGAGGAGGCGGTGCTGGCTCCCGGTGCCGCCGCGAACGTGTTCCTGGCCACCGGCAGACCCCGGCGGGCAGCCGAGATCCTCGCACCCGGCTGGTCGCTGGCCTCGTTCGCGGCCGAAGATCCCCTGGATGGCGGTCTCGTGTTCGCGGGTGAGGTGGGACCGCCGATCGGTCGGCTGCGCGTGTTCGGCGCGACCGGCGCGGGAGGAGACGAAGCATCGGGGGCATTCGAAGCGCTGGCCGGGACATGGAAGGCGCCGGACTTCACGGCGCGGCAGTCCGCTCTGCTCCGGCAGACGGCGCTCCGCTCGATGGGGCTGGGGCCGGCCCTCAGCCTGGACAGTGGTGTCAGGGGACGGTGGTTCCAGGGATGGGAGGAGCACGACCTCGCGATACCGCAGGTGTGGAGCGCCCTGCTCGCGGCGGACTCGGGCAGAACGGCTGAGGCCCGGGCGCAGCTGCTCGGGATCTCCGCCGGCCAGGACCCGAGTCGCACCCGACTCGGCGCGTATTTCATGACGGGGGTGCTGGCGACGGCCGTCGGGGCCGATTCGACGGCGCTGGAGGCCTACCGGATGGCGGCCAGCTGTCCCGTATCGATCGGCGTGCTCGACGATGGTTGGGGCCTCCGTTCCCAGAGCCTCTATCGCGCCGCTCTGGCCGCCGAGAGGATCGGCTCGGACAGCCTCGCCTCGATCCTCTACGCGGCCGTGGTGAACCTGTGGCAGCATTCCGAGCCGCCCCTGTCCTTCGCCGCCGACACTGCACGAGAAGCGCTGTCGCGGTTACGATAGGACATTCGCAGGTCCGGCTGGCCGTATCCCGATTCCAGGAGGATGGTATGCGCAGTGTAGCTCTCGTGGCACTTCTCGCCGTCGTGGCGGCTTTCGTAGGCGTGCTGCAGCTGGCGGAGCCCGACCTGTCCGCCACGGCCGTGCTGCCGGCGCACGCCGCTCCGGCCGTCGCCGTCCAGGAAGGCCCGAAGGTCACGGTGCGCGTGGGAGGGAACCGTGACCACGTCCGAATCGGCCCCAGCGACAATGGTCGGGGCCGCAAGGGAAGGGTGCCGAACCCGGGGTTGGGTCGGGATCCGAACCGACCCGGCAACACGATGCTGGTCGTCGATGGTCAGGGGATCAGCCTGGCGGACCAGGGAACGTCGGGCGAAGGGATGCTGACTCGCG
>CANPVW010000245.1 GCA_947581745.1 Candidatus Benthicola azotiphorus | reverse complement strand
ATTCGACGATCCTGCCCGCGTACATGACCGCGATCCGATCCGAGATCCGCTCCACCACCGCCAGGTCGTGCGAGATGAACAGGATCGCGAGCCGACCTGTCTGCTTCAGATCCAGCAGCAGGTTGAGGATCTGTGCCTGCACGGACACGTCGAGCGCCGACACCGGCTCGTCGGCCACCAGAACGTCCGGGGCCGTGGCGAGGGCGCGCGCGATCGCCACCCGCTGCCGCTGCCCACCGCTCATCTCGTGGGGGTACCTGTTGATGAAGCGGGGTTCGATTCCGACCCGCTCCAGCAGATCGATCACGATGCGATCCAACTCGCTCCGTCGCACTCGCCCGGTGACCTGAAGCGGTTCGGACACGATGCTGCCGATCTGCATGCGGGGATTCAGTGAGGAATAGGGGTCCTGGAACACGACCCCGATGCGCTGCCGGCGATGCCGCAGTCGCCGTCCGCGAAGGGCCAGGAAGTCGCTGCCGTCCAGCATGACCTCCCCGCTCGAGGGACTGACCAGTCTCAGGAGGCAGCGAGCCAGCGTCGTCTTCCCGCTGCCCGACTCCCCGACGAGGCCGAGCACCTCGCCCCGCCTGAGATCGAGGTCGACTCCCGCCACGGCCTCCAGCTCGCCGCTCCGGCCGGTCCACCCCCTGCCGTCCGCAAAGGACTTTCGCAGTCCGCGCGCGGAGAGGACTGGCAGGTCGCTCACGTCACGGCCTCCGTGTGCTTCACCCGGTAGCACGCGCACAGCCGGTCTCCCACGTCCTGCAGCCGCGGGACCGCGCTCCGGCAATCCTCACCCGCCTCCGGACACCGCGGATGAAACGGACAGCCGTCGGGAAGATCGGTCAGGTCGGGCACCGTGCCCGCGATCGCCTCGAGCGGCGAGCCCGAACCCGCGCCGAGATGTGGAATCGCCCCGATCAGCCCCTTCGTGTACGGATGACGGGGCTCCTGCGTGATGGCCGTCCAGTGCCCCACCTCGACGATCCGACCGGCATACATGACCATGATCCTGTCGGCGACGTCCGCCACGAGGGCAAGGTCGTGCGAGATCAGGAGGATCGACATCCCGAACTCGCCCTGGACGTGCTTCAGCAGGTCGCAGATCTCGGCCTGAACCGTCGCGTCGAGAGCCGTGGTGGGCTCATCCGCGATCAGGAGCCGCGGCCTGCCGGCTATTGCGATCGCGATCTGAGCCCGCTGCCGCATCCCTCCCGACAGCTCGAACGGATACGCGCGCGCCCGCTTCTCCGGCTGCTGAATCCCCAGGTCGCCGAGCAGGTGCACGGCTTCCCGCCGCGCTTCCACCCTGCCGAGGCCACGATGCAGGCGGGCGACGTCCGCGATCTGGTCCCCGATCCGGTAGACCGGATTCAGGCTCGCGGACGGATCCTGGAAGACGATCCCGATTTCACCCCCCCGGACGCGTCGCTTCGCGGCTCCGCTCATGGAGAGCAGGTCCTCGCCCCCGAGATCCACCTCGCCCGAGACGATCCGCCCGGGAGCGGGGACGAGGTCCAGGATGGACAGCGCCACCATGCTCTTCCCACTCCCCGATTCCCCCACCAGTCCGAGCGTCTCGCCCGTTCCGACGGAGAAGGACACGCCG
Organism: Candidatus Benthicola azotiphorus; assembly: GCA_947581745.1. Taxonomy (GTDB): domain Bacteria; phylum Gemmatimonadota; class Gemmatimonadetes; order Palauibacterales; family Palauibacteraceae; genus Benthicola; species Benthicola azotiphorus. Next base: position 8,729 of record CANPVW010000245.1, on the reverse strand, counting down.
TTGACGGGCCAGAGCTCGCCTTCGTCCAGCTCGAATCGGGTGCGCAGGTCGCGGACGGAGAGCAGCATCACACGAACTTCTGGTCCAGGGCCTTCGGGTCCAGCGCGTCCCGCAGCCCGTCGGCGACCAGCGCAAAGGCGATCAGGGTGATCGTGAGCAGGGCGCCGGGGAAGAACGAGACCCACCACGCGGAGGCCAGCGTGTCCTTGCCGGCCGCCACCATGTTGCCCCACGAGGGAGTCGGCGGGCTGATCCCCAGGCCGAGGAACGAAAGGCCCGCCTCGGCTCCGATCATCCCCGCGACCGCCAGGGCGCCCGTCACCAGCACGGGCGACAGGGCCCCGGGGATCAGGTGTCTGAGGATGATCCGGTACGACGGAAGCCCCATGGCCCGCGCCGCCTCCACATATTCACGCTTGCGGAGAGAGAGGATTTCTCCGCGCATGAACCGCGCGGTCGCGGGCCACGCCGTGAGCCCCAGGATCAGGATCAACGCCGGCACGCTGGCCTCGAAGACGCCGACCAGGAGCAGCATCAGATAGAACGCCGGAAACGCGATCCAGACGTCCACGACCCGCATCATCACGCCGTCCACGACACCGCCGAAGTAGCCCGACACGGACCCGTACAGAGTGCCTATCGTGGTGGAGAGCAGCATCGCCAGGACTCCGACGGAGAGGGAGACGCGCGCCCCGTACAGTGCACGACTGAACAGATCCCGGCCGAACTCGTCCGTCCCGAAGAGATGAGTCCACGAGGGCGGCTGGAACCGGGTGCCCATCACATCGCCGATCGCTATCGGGTCGTGAGGTGCGAGGAGCGGGGCGAAGAGCGCGACAAGTACCAGGATCGCGATGACGTACAGAGACCACAGGGCCAGCCGATTCGCCCGGAAGCGCCGCAGCGACGTGGCCCACGGGCCGCCGCGCGTTTTCTTCACCGCGTCCGCGCGAGGGGCCCTGCCCCCCGCGGCCTCAGTTCCCGGGTCCATCGTATGACACCCTCGGATCGACGGCGGCGTAGCCGAGGTCCGCGAGCAGGCTCCCGAGAACCGTGAGCACCGCAGCGACGGTCGTGGTGGCCAGGATCACAGGGTAATCGCGTCCGAGCACGGCATCCACGGTCAGGCGTCCCATCCCGGGCCACGCGAAGATCGTCTCGACGATCGTGGTCGCTCCGAGCATGAGCGGCAGGCTCATCCCGTAGATCGTGATGATCGGGATCATCGCGTTCTTCATGGCGTGACGGCGCACGATTGTCCAGCCCCGGAAGCCCCTGGCCCGGGCAGCCGTGATGTACTCCTCGCCAAGCACGTCCAGCAGCCTGCCACGCATGTAGCGCGCGGTGGCCGCCGCGCCGGCCACCCCGAGGACGGTCACGGGCAGTACCATGTGCCACAGCCGGTCGAGCAGCTTCCCGGGGCCACTGAGAGAGGCGTAGTCGAGCGACGTGGCCTGGGAGGTCGGGAACCAGCCCAGGCGCACGGAGAACACGAGGACGAGCATGAGCGCGAGCCAGAACCCCGGCATGGCGTACAGGACGAGAGATCCGAGTGTGACGGTCCGGTCCAGCCGCGTGCCCCGCTTCACGGCCGATACCACTCCGAGCGAGATACCGAGGAGCGCGTCCACCAGGAGGGCTGCGAGGATGAGGAGCAGGGTGTAGGGCACCGTCTCCGCGAGGACCTCCCTGACCGGCCGGTGAAGCAGGAAGGACTCGCCGAAGTCTCCCCTGGCCGAGCTCGTGAGCCAGTTCGCGTACTGGACGGGCAGAGGCCGGTCGAGCCCGCGATCGTGCCGCACCCGCTCGATCACTTCGGGATCCACCTGGCGGTGAGGCTGAAGATACAGGTCCACCGGGTCGCCCGGCGCCAGATGCGCGATGAAGAACGTCGCCGTGACGATCCCGAGGATCAGGGGCACGGACAGAAGCAGACGTCTGACGATGTATGCGAGCATGCAGTCCCCGTTCGTGGGCTCTGCGTAAGCTAGGCGGAGGGTGGGGGTACGTCTATCGGGCAGGGGCGGAAGGGCGCTTCTTGCCCGTATCGGGAGTCACTGCTGGTCTGCCGGGGATGTCGAACATACGTTGGCCACGGACAGGACCAACCGCGTGCTCCCAGCCGCAGCCGCCGAGGAACGACATGGGTCTCAACCCGGTAGCCACCGAGCTCTCCACCGCCGCGACCGACGCTGTCCTCGCCGTCCTGGCCCTCGCGTGCATCCGCTGGTTGGCAATCCGGATGTCGGAAGAACCGGTGAAGACCAGGTTGTGGATACTGGTCCTGGCCCTCCTGGCCGTGGCTTCGATCCTGGGCGCGGTCGCGCACGGATTCGCCCTGTCGGGAGATGCCATCTACCTGCTCTGGCAGCCGCTGTTTCTGTCTCTCGGCCTGGTGGTGGCCCTGTTCGTGATCGCGGCGGTCTACGACGGTGTCGGACCGGACGCCGCACGACGGCTCCTGATCCCCGGCCTTGTCGTCGGGGCGGGCTTCTATCTCGTGACACTGCTGTTTCCGGGGACGTTCCTCGTGTTCGTCCTTTACGAGGCGTCGGCCATGCTGGCAGCGCTGGTCCTCTACGGCCGGCTCGCCGCGCGGTCGGGGGAGAGGTGGACCTGGTTCATGGTGCTGGGAATCGCCCTGAACATCCTGGCCGCCGGGATCCAGGCATCGGGCGAGGTTCGACTGAATCTCGGAATCCCCTTCGACCACAACGGCGTCTTCCACCTGGTTCAGATGGTGGCGATCGTGACGCTGGTGGCCGGCGTCGGGATGAGCCTGCCCGGCGGTTCGCATCACACGGAGTCGAAGACGAATGAGGTATAAGCTGCTGGGAAGAAGCGGCCTCCGAGTCTCGGAGCTCGCGCTCGGGACCATGACCTTCGGAAGCGAGTGGGGGTGGGGTGCTTCCAGGGAAGAGAGCCGGAGGATGTTCGACGCGTTCGCCAAGGCGGGAGGCAACTTCATCGACACGGCCAACCGGTACACGGAAGGCACGAGCGAGAAGTACGTGGGTGAGTTCATCTCCGCGGACCGCGATCACTGGGTCGTGGCGACGAAGTACACGCTGTGGACCCGACGCGACGACCCCAACTTCAGCGGCAATCACCGCAAGAACATGGCGCAGGCGCTCGACGCCAGCCTGAAGCGGCTCGGTACGGACTACGTCGATCTCTACTGGGTCCACATGTGGGATTTCACGACCCCGGTGGCTGAGGTCATGCGTGCCCTGGATGACATGGTCCGTGCGGGGAAGGTGCTCCACGTGGGGGTCTCCGACACACCGGCGTGGATCGTCTCGCGCGCCAACACGATCGCGGAGCTGCGCGGCTGGAGCCCGTTCGTCGCCCTCCAGCTCAGATACAGCCTGATCGATCGGACCGCCGAGCGGGATCTCCTGCCCATGGCGCGCGCCCTGGACCTGGCGGTCACGCCATGGAGCATCCTCGGGGCCGGGACTCTGACGGGGAAGTACAGCCGCGGCTCGAGTCCGGAGGAAGGGCGCGCGAAGGACGGAGCCGCCACTGAAGAGCGGAACCTCGGTATCGCGGAGGTCGTCGTCGACATCGCGGAGGAGATCGGGTGCACCCCGTCGCAGGTGGCCGTGAGCTGGGTGCGCCAGCAGCAAGGCGTCATCGTGCCGCTCATCGGCGCCCGCAACCGCGAGCAGCTCGAGGACAACCTCGGCGCGCTGGACGTGACGCTGGATAACGGACACCTCGCCCGTCTCGACGAGGCAAGCCGGATCGAGTCCGGGTTCCCGCACGATTTCCTCGCGTCCGATCCGATTCGCGACCTGATCTTCGGAGGCACAGGGGACCGGATCGACAACCACCGCGCAGGACGCGCGGGGGCTTGAAGCCGCCGGACGCCCGACTCGTCTCGAGCGCCCGGCCGATATGTCAGATGGTGGTCAGGCGGCCTGCGAGCCGCTTTCCATGCCCTTCTTCAGGCGGCGCAGCTTGAACCCCACCATCAGGTGGAGGATGCCGAAGGCGAAGGCGTAGATCGCGATCAGCCAGTAGAGGGCGAGGGCCCCGCCGCCCGGCCGGGCGAGAACGAACACGCCGAACAGTGCCGAGATCACTCCGCTCAGCGCGAGAGCCCACTCCCCCTGCACTTCCTTGCGGATCCGGATCGCGGCCATGATCTCCGCGACTCCCTTCACGAACGCCCAGAGTCCGATCACCCAGAGGATCGCCAGGGCCGTGGCGCCCGGACGTGCAATCGCCACGATGCCGGCGAGTATGCTGATCACGCCGAGCAGGAGGTACAGGAACCACTTCTCCGCACCGATGCCCAGGATGATCGCGCCGACGCCGTCGACCAGCGCGTACACGCCGAACATGACGATCAGCGCCCACAGAGTGAGTACGGGGTAGGCCAGCAATCCGAGACCAAACAGGAGCGCGAGCGCGCCGCGCAAGGCGAAGGTCCACCACCGGTCCGCCAGTGCTCTGAGCATGAGCCTCTCCTTCCAGACGTTTCGAGGAGTGCCACCCCACCCGTCCCCGCGCCCGTGAGTTCAATATAACCCGGCACTTACGCTTTCGGCGATCCGCAGCCGCTTGCACTTCCTGGCTGCGACGCGCCCGAGAGGACGGCGCGATCAGAAAGCCCGCACCTCGGCCGCGACCTCCACGGGAGCTGATCCCTCCAGGTCGAGCGTGATCCGTACCGTATCACCGTCCGCCAGGGGACCCGCGCCGAGCAACATCAGGTGATATCCTCCCGGCGCGAGCTCGACTGAACCGCCTGCCGGAATGTCGAGCGCATCGATCTCAGCCATCCGCGCGAGCCCCGACTCATCGATCGTCGTGCGGTGCAGTTGTACTTCACGCGCGGCCTCGCTTCGCAGACCGACCAGCCGTCCCGGCGCATCACCGACGTTGCGAAGGAGCATGTAGGCCGCCGTGGTTCCATCGGAATCGGCCACGGCCCGGGCCCAGGCCCCCTCGACACGAACGTCGGGCCGCGGGGTGCGGTTGTCCGCGCAGGTGGCGGAGGTCAGGACAGCTGCCATCATTCCCAGCAGCGCGGGTTCCCGGCACCGACGACGCATCAGAAGGTCTCCCCGATGCTCAGGTAGAAACCGTTGGAGTTCTCTCCCAACGCGAAGTCCGCCCGGACGTTCAGGCCCTCCCGCTCCGCGAGCAGGAACCTCAACCCTGCCCCACCCGCCAACCAGAAGCGATCGAGACCGAAGCTGCCGATATCGGGCGCGACCTGACCGGCGCTGGCGAAGCCGGCGGCTCCGATTCTCCAGAACAGCGGCAATCGGTATTCTCCCTGCAGGGCTATCAGATCGCGGTCCCTGTATCGTCCCTGGTAGTAGCCGCGCAGCAGCGAGTCTCCGCCGAGCTGCGGATACAGATCGAACGGCGGCTCCCCGCTCGTCGCGATCCCGAGTACCTGGAACGCGAGTACGTGAGTGCCGCCGACCGGGAAGTAGCGGCGCAAGTCGAGCGTGTACACGCCGAACCCGTTGTCGCCGAACCACACCTTCGCGTACAGGTCGACGAGCAGCTTGTGATACGACCCGCGTCGCGGGAATACGCGGTTGTCCCGGCTGTCCCGAATCAGGCTGGCGCCGAAGCCGAGCGATTGATCGTCATCGACTCCCGGCGCCTGTCCCGTGTCGATCAGGCCGCCATCGGACGCCTCAGCGACCTTCCGATCGATCACGTTGGCCGAGGCGCCCGCGTACCAGCCGGGTCCGATCTCCTTCTGCGGCCACAGTTTCAGCTCGAGCGCCTTGGGCGTGTAATCCTCTTCAGCCGAATCCGGCGTGTCATTGCCGATCCCCCAGTACTTGGTGGGGAACTTCACGTAGCTGACCTTCGACGAGATGCGCCACCGGTCCTCGTCCAGGAACATGTCGCTCCACAACGCGAGGATCAGCTGGTTCTTCGTCGTGTAGACTCCGACCAGCGACAGGGAGGAAGGCGGACTGATCGTATCCCCGGGAGTCATTCGATAGTAGTTGATCGCGGTTACGCCGAACCCGAGGCCGGTCTCCGGCTGGTAGAACACGACCGGAAGGGGGACGAGGGAACCCCCGTCGTCCGCCGCCGACGCAGCGGGAGGCTGCCCCTCGGCATCCTGGGCCGCGGGCTCCTGAGCGCGCGCCGATCCGATTGCGCCGAGCAGGACGCTGAGAAGCAGACAGGCAGCGGCCTGTCTCCAGCCGCGTGTGGGTCGGACCGTGAAGATCCAGCTCGTGCGATACGGGGCTGCTGCCATCTCGTCAGTCTATCGCTCCGGGTCCGGTGCATCGACCCCCGATCGATGGCCCGCCTTTCCAGCGATTCGCGCTCGGGCGACATTCGCGGGTAGGAACACTTCGAGAAAGGAGCCGTGATTCATGCCTGTACGTAAGGCTTGCAGCGTGTTCGCAATCTGCCTTCTGGCGGGCCCAGCGACCAGTGCCGCACAGTCTCTGCCCACGGATGACGCCGTTGTCGAGCGGATCTGGGCCGAGGGAATGGAGAATTCCCGCACACGTGAGCTGGCGCAGGTGCTGATGGATTCGATCGGGCCGCGCCTGGCCGGCTCACCCGGATTCGATGCCGCGGTCGACTGGCTTCTGGCCACGTATGCGGGCTGGGGCGTGCCGGCCCGCAAGGAAGAGTACGGCACGTGGACCGGCTGGAGACAGGGGGTCCTGCACGTGGATCTCGTGTCCCCGCGAGTGCAGACGCTCGAGGCGGAGCTGCTGGCGTTCAGCGTCGGAACGGAAGGTCCGACTGAGGGACCGGTGGTCACCGTGCCAGCAGATCTCACCGAGGACAACGCGCCGGCCTGGCTTGCGACGATCGCAGGGAAATTCGTGCTGGCCTCGCCGCCCGAGCCGATGTGCCGGGCCCGCCAGGAACTGGAGGCGAACGCCCGAAAGAGCACTGTCGAGGCCCTGGACTCGGTCCGCCTGGTCCTCCAGCGGGATTATGCGGCCCGCCTGCGCGAGCTCGGAGGCTGGCGCCGCGCGGGTCAGGCCCTGGAGGACGCCGGCGCCGCGGGGATCGTCATGTCCTACTGGTCCGGCGGCTGGGGCGTGAACAAGATCTTCAACGCCCCCACGCGAGGGATACCGGCGCTCGACCTGTCCTGCGAGGACTACGGCATGCTGTTCCGCATGACGGAAGCCGGCCAATCGCCCCGCATCCGGGTCGAGGCGGAATCCGAAGATCTCGGAGAGGTGCCCCAGTTCAACGTGATCGCAGAGCTGCGCGGCACGGAACTGCCCGAAGAGTACGTCGTCCTCGGAGCCCACCTCGATTCGTGGCACGCGGCGACGGGCGCCACCGACAACGGCACGGGCACCATCACGATGCTGGAGGCGATGCGGCTGCTCAAGGAAGCGTATCCGAATCCCCGCAGAACGATCATCGCGGGGCACTGGGGGGCCGAGGAGATGGGCCTGATCGGGTCGCGTGCGTTCGTCGAGGACCACCCGGAGGTGCTGGAGGGGCTGCAGGTCGCGTTCAACCAGGACAACGGCACGTGGAGGATCGAGAGGATCGAAGGCCAGGGCTTTCTCGGCGCCGGCGCTCACATTGCCCGCTGGATGGCTCTCGTCCCGTCCGAGATCAGCGGCCACGTGACACTCGAGTTCCCCGGGGCTCAGAACAACGGGGGAAGCGACCATAGCTCTTTCGTGTGCGCGGGTGCTCCGGCGTTCCGCCTGCAATCCAGCTACGACGAGTACCGGCAGTATACATGGCATACCAACCGCGACACGTACGACAAGATCGTGTTCGACGACTTGAAGGAGAACGCGACTCTCGCAGCCATGCTGGCCTATGCGGCGTCGGAGGACCCCGAGCGTGTTCCGCGCGACCGGGCCATCCTGCCCATCGATCCGAACACGGGCGAGCCGCGGCCCTGGATGCGATGCGGCACGGCGCGTCGAAGCCCCTGATGAACTCTCACGAGGAACTTCCGATGATCGAAGACGGAATTCGCGTCGCGGTCCTGCTCGGGTCGGTCCGGCCCGGCAACTACACCCGAGCGGCCGCCGCCCTGGTGGTGGACGAGTTGCGAGGCAAAGGCGTCCACGTAGACGTGATCGACCCGGCGGAGATGGAGCTCAACCTGCCGGGAAGGGGAACCACGCCCGACGCCGAGCGGATGCAGGAAATCGTGCGGGACGCTTCGGCCCTCGTTCTCTGCACCCCCGAGTATCATGGCGGGCTGTCCAGCGTCATCAAGCTGATGATCGAGAACATGGGGTTCCCGTCGGCCATGAGCGGCAAGCCGGCCGCTCTCCTCGGTGTCGCGCAGGGACGCATCGGGGCCATCAAGTCACTCGAGATGCTGCGCTCGATCTGTTCGCACGTGGGGTGCCATGTCATGCCCGCGACCATATCGGTGGCGAACGTGCGGAAGGCCTTCGACGAAGAAGGCCGCGTGGTCGATCCGGCCGTCGAGAAGAGCGTGCGGGGCCTGGCCACGAGCCTCCTCGACTACCTGCATCGGCACGTGTGCCCGCTGATCACGATCGAAGCGATGGCACGCGAGCTGGAAACGGTGTAGGGCGGGAAGCCATGAGCCGTCTTCCGCGTCCGTCCGACGGACGACCGGTCCTGGTGGTCGTGGGCGCAGGCTTCGCGGGACTCGAGCTCTGCAAGCGGTTCCGGGGCGACGGGCACGTCATCCTGATCGACCGGCAGAACCACCATCTGTTTCAGCCCCTGCTCTACCAGGTCGCCATGGCGGGGCTGTCAGCTCC
>CANPVW010000244.1 GCA_947581745.1 Candidatus Benthicola azotiphorus | reverse complement strand
ACGGCGTAACGGGATGAGCAGTTTCTGGCGACGCTCCGCCCTGATGGCGCTCGGCGGCCTCGCGCTGCTCCTGATCGGCACGGTCGGATTCCTGCTCATCCCGGAATACACCCTCTCCGATTCGATTTACATGACGGTCATCACGCTGACGGCCGTCGGATATCAGGAGGTGCACCCCCTGCAGACAGGAGGGAGGATACTGGCGGGCTTCCTCCTGCTCGGCGGCATCACTCTGATGGGCGTCTGGTTCGCCCTCCTCACGTCCGCCCTGGTCGAGATGGACCTCGCTCACGTCTTCCTGACACGGCGCACAATGAAAAAGATCGAGACTTTGAAGAACCACTACATCGTCTGTGGCGCGGGTCGCACCGGACGCCAGGTGGCACGGGAGCTCCAGGCTGCCGGGAAGGAGTACGTAGTCATCGAGCGGGAGGGGGACCGGACCGAGGCGCTGCGCGCAGAGATCCCCGATGTGCTGGTCGTGGAGGCTGACGCGACGCGAGACGAGTCGCTCATCGACGCGCGGATCGGAACTGCTGCCGGTCTCGTCACGTGTCTGAGCGCGGACACCGACAACCTCTTCGTCTGCCTGAGCGCGAGGGACCTGCAGCCAGGCCTGACGATCGTGGCGCGGGCCTACAACGAGCAGACGCTGCAGAAGCTGTACGTGGCGGGAGCGGATCACGTGGTGAGCCCGAATCTCACCGGGGGCATGCGAATGGCGGCGATGCTGCTGCAACCCGAAGTCGTGAGCTTCCTGGACGTGGCGACTCGAAGCCAGGAGCTGGATCTGCGACTCGAGGAAGTCCGCGTTCCCGCCGGTTCGCCATTCGAGTCCCAGACGCTGGCCGAGGTCAGGATTCCAAGCAAGACGGGTCTTATCGTAATCGCGGCACGGCACGGGGACGCACCGGGCCGCGAAGGCGAGTGGGTTTACAATCCCGGGCCCGACCACAGGATCGAGGCGGGGGACGTGCTGATCGTGATGGGGCGGGAGGAACAGATCGACCTGCTCACGCGGAGCGTCCAGGTCTGAGTCCGGCTTCAGCCGTCACCCTTCATCCGACGCTTGAGCTCCTCGAGCTGCAGCTCCGCGAGCTCTTCCCTGGACAGACCCACCGACCTGTCGCCGGCCCCGGACGCCGACTCACCTCCGAGGTCGTCTTCCACCGAACGGCTGGCCGCACCCAGGTCATCTTCACGCTCGATCTCGTTCGCCAGACGGTCGAACTCGTCGACGCTCGAGCGGCCACCACCGCGTAAGCGATCGGTGGACCCCGCCCGACGGGCCTGGATCTCGAGCACGTCCTTCCTGGCCCGCGCCTCCTTGAACTGCTCCGTCATCTCGGCGACGGTCTGCCGCTGCATCGCCAGCTCGGCCTCGGCGGCCTCGATCTTCTGGACCCACACGTCCACCGCCACCCGGTGCTTCGCCTCGAAGCGCAGCGCTACCTCGACCGTCTCCTGATCGTCTATCTTCTGGGCCTGGACCGCCCGCCTGTGGCAGTCATCCGCCTGCGCGACCTCTCGCTGGTGGGCGAGGCGAAGCTTGGCGAGCCCGTCCTCGAGCACCGGGATCCGTGCCTTCGTCTCGATCAGCTCCTCCCGCATCCCTTCCAGGAGCTTCGCGACGTCTTCCCGCGTCGAGTCCCCGGATCGGCCTTCCAGAGCATCCAGGGCGGACTCGATGGCATCCTTGAGCTTTCTGAACATGCCATGAGTCTAACGTCGACGGTGTCCCGGTGGAACCCGCCCGGGTACCATTCACCTGACGGCATCGGGTCGGGCCGCGAACTTGCTCGAGGCCGACACGAAAGTCCGAGGCCAGGAAAAACGATGCGAGACTCAGAAGCGCGAATTGGCGAAGTGGCCGCCACCGGTCAGGTCGTCGAGGTCTACCCCGTCGAGGGCATGCATTGCGGTGCGTGCAGCGCGGCCGTCGAGAGGGCACTGAACCGGCTCGATGGAGTCGAGGCGGCCGTCAGCCTTCCGGCCGAAACTGCCACCGTGCGCTTCGTGGATGACGACGTCTCCTTCGAGGACCTCGAGCGCGCCGTGGCCGAAGCCGGATACAGGCTGGTGGCCCGAGATCCTCTCGTGAGCCGGGCGGAGCGCGAGCGGGAGCGTCTGCGCCGGGACGAGGAGAAGACGGGCCGGGCCCGCAGCCGGATGATCACGGCCTGGGCGCTGACGGTCCCGATCATGGTCTGGATGGTCCCGGAAATGGTGGCGGGCACCCCGTGGCCCAACGCACTGACGTTTCAGATCGGCCTGGTGATCCTCGCGCTCCCCGTGCTCGCGGGGCCCGGTCGCGAGACCATGGCCAGCGGCCTCAGGGCCCTCGCGGGCCGGCGCCCCAACATGGACAGCCTGATCTCTCTCGGAAGCGGCGCGGCCGTGCTGACCGGACTCGGAGGGCTTCCGCATTACTTCGGCGCCGGCCCCATGATCATGAACTACGCGGGCGTCGGCGCCATGATCATGGCGATCCACCTCACCGGACGGTACGTGGAGACCAAGGCCCGCGGTCGCACCTCCGCCGCGATCCAGAGGCTGCTGTCGCTGGAGGCCCGGACCGCCAGCGTCCTGCGGGACGGGCAGGAGATGGAGGTACCGATCGCCTCGGTGGTCGTGGGCGACCGGATGGTGGTGCGGCCGGGGGAGAAGATTCCGACCGACGGGGTCGTAGAGTCGGGAGACAGCGCGGTGGATGAGTCCCTGGCAACGGGCGAATCGATGCCGGTGGACAAGACGGCGGGTGATCGGGTCATCGGATCGACCGTAAACCGACAGGGCATCCTCTACGTTCGAGCCACGGGGGTGGGCGAAGACACCTTTCTCGCCGGGGTGGTCCGGATGGTGGAGCGGGCCCAGGGAAGCAAGGTCCCGATCCAGGAATTCGCCGACAGGGTCACCGCCGTCTTCGTGCCGATCGTCCTGACGGTGTCGCTCCTGACGCTGGTCGGCTGGCTGGTCTTTCCCGGGGTGTTCCATGCCGTGGTCGATCGGGCCGCAGGGGTCATACCGTGGGTGCAGCCCGGCCTCGGGCGCACGTCCCTGGCGCTGTTCGCAGCGCTCGCCGTCCTCGTCATCGCGTGTCCCTGCGCGCTGGGCCTCGCCACTCCCACCGCCCTGATGGTCGGCACCGGCCTCGGAGCCGAGAACGGAATCCTGATCCGGGATGGGGCCGCCATCCAGACGCTCGAATCGGCCGGCGTCGTCGTGTTCGACAAGACGGGAACGGTAACCTCGGGAGAGCCGGCAGTGACGGAGATCGTACCGTCGGCGGGCGTGGCAGAGGAGCAGGTGCTGGTCGCGGCAGCCGCAGCAGAGCACGGGTCGGAGCATCCTCTAGGCCAGGCCGTGGTGGCCGCCGCGAAGGAACGGAATCTGGGATACCCCGAGATAAGCGACTTCCGTGCGCTCACCGGACTCGGCGTGTCAGGTCAACTGAAGGGAGAGGCGGTCCTCGTAGGCAGTGAGCGCCTGATGCGGGATCGGGGGATCGACGTGAGCCAGCTGTCCGCCGCCGCCGGGGAACTCGAGGCGCGAGGCCGCACGGCCATGTTCGTGGCGACCGCCGGACGACTGCTGGGCATCGTCGCCGTGGCCGACCGGATCAAGGAAGACAGCCGTCAGGCGGTCCGCGATCTCGCGGCCATGGGAATCCGTACGGTCATGCTGACGGGAGACAACGAGCGGACCGCTCGGGCCGTCGCGGACGAGGTCGGGATCGATGAAGTGAGGGCCGGGCTCATGCCCGATGGAAAGGTGAGGGCGATCCGGGACCTGCAGGCGGAAGGGCTGGTGACCGCGATGGTGGGAGACGGGATCAACGACGCCCCATCCCTGAAGCAGGCCGACGTCGGCATCGCGATAGGAACCGGTACCGACATCGCCATCGAGGCCGCCGACATGACGCTCGTCCAGGGGAGCCTGACCGGAGTCGTGAGGGCGATACATCTGTCGCGAGCCACGTTCCGGAAGATCCGGCAGAACCTGTTCTGGGCCTTCTTCTACAACACGATCGCGATCCCAGTAGCCATCCTCGGACTCCTCCATCCCATCCTGGCCGAAGCTGCCATGGCCATGAGCTCGATCACGGTCGTCACCAACGCGAACCGGCTGCGGAGCGCCCGGATCGATCCGTAAGCCACCGATCAGGCGCTCCCACCTCAGTTGCGGCCCGTGACCTCCCGGGCGCGTACCGCCTCTCCTTCCAGCATTCGGTCGTGCATCTGATACTCTTCCCGGCCCGAAGCCAGGCCTCCCGGCAGCGCATCCAGGAAACGCCCGTAAGCGGCCTCCTGCGCCGCTTCATCGCCCCTCGCCTCCGCCACCCGCGCCTTGATCGAGAGGCCGAGCAGATGTTCGGGATCCAGAGCCAGGATCAGGTCCGCCTCCCGATCCGCAGCGTCCGTGTCACCGAGGACCAGGTCCACCAGGGCCAGGTGGAAGTGGGCGTCCGCGTCGATCTCGGATGGAGGCAGCATGCCGTACGCCTGGATCGCCATGGTCGCGAACTGCTGCGCCTGAGCGGTGTTGCCCGCTTCGTCCTCCCGCATCACCCGGTCGAACAGACGGTCCGCGGCCTGGCGGGGAGTCATCGAGCCGAGGTCGATGGCGCCCGGGCCTCCTCCGGCGGCCGGAGCCCCACCCGGCATCACCCGCTCCGCCTCGGGCAGTGCCCCGGTGAGCGGCATGTCGCCGACCCGCTCCCGGGCCTGACCCTGGATGAACAACGTCAGGGCCACGGCAAAGGCGACCAGGGCGAGTCCCGACAGCACCCAGGGGAGATAAGAGGCGAGGCCCTTCGCGGGACGGTAGCCCGTGGGCTCACCGCACTCGGCGCAGAACAGAGCTCCCGGCTCCAGGCCGTGGCCGCACTTGGCGCACCTGGCGGCGCCGCCCTTCCCTCGAAGGCGGGTCCCGCACTTCGAGCAGAACTTCCCACTTTCGTCTCACTACCGCACTTCGGACAGCGCATTTCTGCTCCTCTCACGGCGTCGGCCGCTCGGCGCGACGCGTAAAAACCCGCCTGGATCGTCAGGCCCCGAATTTACCCAATCGGCCGGCCCTCGCGGCAGCGAGCGGCATGAGCTCGCACCCGCGGATCGTGCCCAGTGAGCCGCGCGCGCACTCCGATTCGCCGAACCCCGCGGTCCCCTCGTTCCGGTGCCCGCGGCCCGGACCCCCGTGCAACAGGAAGGGCACCGGGTGCCAGCTGTGACCGGCCATCCGGGCGGGCGTCGAATGATCGCCCGTGATCAGCGTGATGCCCGCTACCTCTGACAGGGCCGGCAGAAGTTCGTCCACGCGCTCGATGATGTCCACTTTCCGCTCGAAGTCGCCGTCCTCGCCCGCCTTGTCCGTCCCCTTCACGTGCAGGAAGAAGAAGTCGTAATCCTCGACTCGCTCACGAAGTGCGGGGATCAGCGCTGCGGGATCGTCTTCCACGGCGACCGCGTCCATGCCGACGAGGCGTGCCACCCCCCGGTACATCGGATAGGCGGCGATCGCGACCGACCGCATGCGGAACACCTCGGGGAATCGCGGCCAGTCCGGAAGGGTCGCAAAACCGCGGAGCAGGACCATGTTCGCCCGTGTCTGGCCGGCCAGCGCATCCGGCACCTGCGCGAGCCACTCACGGGCGATGCGAGCGGCCGGCTCCGACGCCGGAGAGACGGCCACCGCCTCGAGAGGAAGCACTCCGGTGACTCCGGGATCGGTGTCTTCCACCCGAGCCTCCGTGGCTTCCCCGGGGCGGAGAACGAGCAGGAAGCGGTGTTCCTTGACCGGCCGGACGAAGGTCTGCGCTCCCGACACCTCGATCGCGTCCAGCAGCTCCAGGACCGGCAGCGCCTCCTCGGTCGGGATGCGTCCCGCCCGGCGATCGGTGAGCACCCCCCGTTGGTCCACGGTACAGAGGTTTCCCCGGACCGCAACGTCTCCCGGCTGCAGTGGAAACTCGATTCCAAGCGCCGAGAGGGCACCGCGACCGACCCGGTACTCCAGGGGATCATAGCCGAACAGCGACAGATGACCGGGACCGCTGCCCGGGGTCACTCCAACCGCCACGGGCACGTGCAGGCCGGCATCTCCCGAGGCCAGAAGGGCGTCCATGTTCGGCGTCCGGGCGGTCTCCAGCTCCGTCAGACCGCCGGTCGCGAGCGGGAGCCCTCCCAGGCCATCGAGAACGAGGAGCAGGATCTTCTCGCCCGTCGGCTCGGCGAGCGCGGCGATATCGGTCAGGTGCACGGTTCCTCCGGTGGTTGCGGGCGAGGTCACGGCCCACGCCGCGGGCCTTCGCCGAGCCGAAGATACGGTGAGTGAGCGAGCGGTTCCAGAAGGCTCCGGAGCGGAGCCGGGAGCTTGCATTGGAAAGCTCCAGGCCGCATAACGAAGTGCTCGAAGGAGGCTGGAGGCGAATCGCCGGCGGATCTGAGGCCGAGGAGGTCACATGTTTTCTTCCCGCAGGACGACGTGGCTCGCGACCGGGCTGGTCGGCGCGGCGCTGGCCGCCTGCGCTTCCGGATCCGGCAGCCAGGGCATGAATCGCGGACCCTCCAGGAGCGCGACGGTCATACGCGTGGCCGCTCCGCCGGACACCGTGATGCAGAGGGCGTGGGAGGTCCTGCGCAACGATGGCATCCAGCCCCGGTGGTTCTCGCGCTCGGCAGACGATTCGACGAACATCGCCCGCATGGAATCGGACTGGATCTACGTTCCGCGAGTGCTCGATTCGGCCACTTTCGGCAGCATGTCGGAACCGGAAAAGTACGTGAAGATGCTCTTCTGGGCGGAGCCGGAGCGAGGCGGCACGCTCCTGTTCGTGGATGCCCTGTACAACCCGCTGTCGAATCCTTCGGAGCCCGCGCAGTGGCCTCTCATGCGACCGGTGCCGGGCGCGCATCCGGCCTGGCAATATGTCCAGCTCTTCGGGCAGAACCTGGCTCGCCGACTCGAGGCCGGGAAATCGTCCGAAGACTGAGCGAGGAAGCGACCATCACCACAGACCCCGAGACCGGGATCGTACTCGAGCTCGAAGGACTCTCGAAGCGATTCGGGTGGAACTGGGCCCTGCGCGACGCCAGCGTTCGCGTGGAGCGCGGAACGACGCTGTGCCTCGTCGGACCGAACGGAGCGGGCAAGACCACGCTCCTGAGGCTCGTCGCGACGTTGTTGCGCCCGTCCGGCGGCGACGCCCACGTGATGGGTCATTCACTTCGCGACGAGCCGGATGAGATCCGGAAACGGACGGGACTGCTAAGCGTAAGGGGATTCCTGTACGATGACCTCACTGCGGCGGAGAACCTCAACTTCACCATGCGAATGGCGGGTCTGAGGCCGAGCCGGGAAGGAATCGCGCGGGTATTGGAGCGGATCGGCCTCGCGGAAGTGGCCGACAACCGTATGCGCACCTTCTCCACCGGGATGCGGAAACGCCTGGCGCTCGGACAGCTTCTCGTGCGGCCGATCGAGCTGGCGCTGCTCGACGAGCCCTACTCGGGGCTCGACTCTCAGGGCATGCGTCTCGTGGATGAGGTCGTCGGCGAGTTCAAGGCGGCGGGAACGACGGTGGTCCTCGCGTCACACCAGGACGGCGAGGCGGTCCGTGAGGCCGAGCAGACGGGTGTGCTCCGAAAGGGACACCTGGAGATCCTGCCGGAGTCAGAACCGCTGAGCAGGCATCTTTCTGTGGGCGGCCCGGCGGGCGCACCGGGGACGCACTGATGCACATGCTGCGTCGCGCGTGGGCCATCGTGTGGAAGGACCTCCTGATCGAGGCGCGCACGAAGCAGAGCTTCAACGCGATGGTCTTCTTCGCCGCACTCGTCCTGTTCATCTTCAGCTTCGCCCTCGGTCCAGACACCGAGCTCCTGCAGAAGGTGTCCGGAGGGCTGCTGTGGGTCGGGATCGCATTCACGGGACTTCTTTCGCTCAGCCGCACCTACCAGAACGAGGAGACGAGCGGGGGTCTGGAGGGACTGCGGGCCTACCCCGGCGATCCGCGGGCCATCTATCTGGGCAAGCTCCTCGGTAACATCGTGCTTCTGCTCCTGGTCGAGGCCGTGCTGTTTCCGGCCGCCGGGATCCTTTTCCAGGCGAACCTGTGGCCCTACGCCGGCGGCCTGGTCGCCGTCGCGCTCCTCGGCACCGTCGGTTTCTCGCTCGTGGGCACCTTCTATTCGGCCCTGACCGTGAACCTGCGCGCTCGAGAGGTCATGCTCCCGCTTCTCCTGTTCCCGGCTCTCGTGCCGGTGCTGCTCGGCGCGGTGAACGCGACGACGCTCATCCTCGAGGGCGACCTGATGGGCGAGGCCGTCGTCTGGCTCCGGGTGTTGACCGCGTTCGACATCATATTCTTCGTCATATGCATCTGGATCTTCCCGATCGCTCTGGAGGAGTGAAGTGGGACCCAAGACTGTCGTGGAGAAGACTCTCGGCGGGCTGGCGCTGCTGGCGATGCTCGCAGGAAGCTATGTGGGCCTCGCCGTAGTCCCGGCGGACGCGGCACAGGGCAACGTGCAGCGTCTGATGTACGTCCACGTGCCGGCGGCATGGCTCTCGTTCCTGGCGTTCTTCGTCGTCTTCGTGATGAGCGTGCTCTACCTGATTCAGCGCGACCCCCGGTGGGACCACGTCGCAGCGAGCTCGGCCGAGATAGGTGTCGTCTTCACGGTCGTCACTCTCCTGCTCGGCATGATGTGGGGCAAACCGACCTGGGGCGTGTTCTGGACCTGGGATCCCCGCCTCACGACGACGGCGATCCTGCTCGCCATCTACGTCGGCTACATGGCCCTCCGGAGCTTCGCGGACGATGCCGAGAAGCGAGCCCGCTGGTCCGCGATCGTCGGTGTGATCGGATTCGCGAACGTCCCGATCGTGTACATGTCGGTCACCTGGTGGCGCACGCTCCATCAGCCGCCCTCCAGCCCTCGCAGCGTGGCGCCCGACATCCTGTGGACGCTGATGCTCAACCTGGCGGCCTTCACGCTCGTGTACGCGTACCTGATGGTCCGGCGGATCCGGTTGTCGAAGCTCGAAGGGGAACTCGAAAAGAGAATGGCGTACAATGCGTAAGTGGAGCGTGATCAGCGTGGTCTACATTCTGGCCCTGATCCTGCTATGGACGTACACGGGCCGGGTGGCGATGGAGAACCGCGGTTTCGTGGTAACGGGCTACGGTGTCACCTGGGGCGCGCTGCTGTGGTACACGTTCAGGCTGAATTCGAGGGAGCGGACGACGGCGCGCGCCGTCGAGTCGTTCGAGGTTGTGGGCGCTGGAGAGTGATCTCCACTCGGGACAACAAGGGACATTCCGTCACATGAGCAAGTCCAAGAAGATATGGGCCGGCATCGGTGTGCTCGCGATCGCCGGTGGGATCGCGCTGCTGATCGCGGGCGGCCTCAGCACGAACGTCGTCTATTTTCTGACCCCCAGCGAGCTCCGGGCGGAGCTCGCGGAGCGAGGGGATGAAATCGTCAATCAACCGCTGCGCCTGGGTGGCCAGGTGAAGCCCGGATCGCTGACGTGGAACGCGGACCAGCTGGACCTGCGATTCGTGGTAACCGACAGCATCGGTGAGGTGCCGGTGCGCAGCACGGGCGCGCCGCCGGCGATGTTCAAGGAGGGTATCGGGGTCGTGGTCGAGGGCCGGTACACGCACGATGGGATCTTCGAGTCCACCAACCTGATGGTCAAGCACTCCAACGAATACGAACCGCCGCACGGCGAGAAGCCGGCGCAGCTGTACGAGTCCCTCATCAAGTCCGACTCGTAGGCCGGTGCGCGCATGCTGAATCTCATCGGAAGCGTCTCGATCGCCGCAGCACTTCTCGGCGCCCTGGCGGTGCTGATCACAGGCATCGCGGGCGGCTTCAACCGCAAGCCGGGACTCATCAGGGCCGCCCGCTACGGGCTGTATTTCGTGTTCGCGGCCATGACGACGGCCTTCATCACGATGGAGGTCGCGCTCCTCACCCACGATTTCAGCGTGGAGTACGTGGCGCGCGTCGGCAGCCTCGAAACGCCGCCGTACTACACGGCCATTTCCCTGTGGAGCAGCCTGGACGGGTCGATCCTGTTCTGGGGCTGGATTCTCTCGGCTTACGGCGCTCTCGTGGCGTTCGTGAACCGGAAGTCGGTCTCGAGGCTGGTCCCGTTCGCGCAGGGAGTGCTCGGCTTCGTCGGGCTGTTCTTCTTCGGCCTTCTCACCGGCCCCGCGAATCCGTTCGGCGAAGTGTTCCCGGTGCCGACCAATGGTCCAGGACCGAACCCGCTTCTTCAGAATCACCCGCTGATGGGACTGCACCCCCCGATGCTGTACCTCGGCTACGTGGGGCTATCGGTGCCGTTCGCGTTCGCGGTGGGAGCCCTGCTGAGCGGCAAGCTCGACGACGAGTGGATCCGATCCACCCGCCGGTGGACGGTAGCCGCATGGGCTTTCCTGTCCGTCGGCATCGTGGCCGGCGGCTGGTGGTCCTACGAGGTGCTCGGCTGGGGCGGCTACTGGGCCTGGGACCCGGTCGAGAACGCCTCCTTCCTTCCATGGCTCACCGCCACGGCGTTCCTCCACTCGGTGATGGTGCAGGAGCGACGGGGAATGTTGAAGACCTGGAACCTGTCTCTGATCATCGGGACGTTCCTGCTCACGTTGTTTGGGACATTTTTGACCAGATCGGGTATTCTTGACTCAGTCCATGCGTTCACGGAGGGGCTGATCGGGCCGATCTTCCTCTCGTTCATCGCCCTGGTCATGGTCCTGTCCCTCATCCTGATCGCGTGGCGCTCCGATCGGCTGCACGCGCCGGGGTCGCTGGATGCGGTCGTGTCGCGCGAGAGCACGTTCATCCTGAACAACCTGCTGTTCGTCGCCTTCACGTTCACGGTGCTGCTCGGAACCACCTTCCCGCTGATCGTCGAGGCCTTCAACGGCAGTCGGGTGAGCGTCGGGCCGCCGTACTTCAACATGGTGTCGATTCCGATCGGCGTGCTCCTTCTCTTTCTCATGGGAGTGGGACCGGCCCTGCCGTGGCGGCGCACCACGCCGGAGAAGATGAAGCGGGCGTTCCTGGTGCCCGTCGTCGTCGGACTCGCCACCGGTCTGCTCGGCTTCGTGCTGGGCACGCGGAACTTCTGGCCCCTGGTGACCTTCACGTTCGCCGGCTTCGTAATGGCGACGGTCGTGGAGGAGTTCCGGAAGGGAGTCAGTGCGCGACGCCGCATCGCGGGCGTGTCGGGCCCGAGGGCGCTCGCGCAGATCCTGACGCGCAACAACAGCCGCTACGGCGGCTACATCGTGCACGCCGGGATCGTGGTGATCGTGGTGGCCCTGGCGATCTCGGGCACTTGGCGCTTCGAGCGCGAGGTGACCCTGCAGCGCGGGGAGCTGGCTCAGATCGGAGACTACGGGATCGTGTTCGACGAGCTCTGGGCCGAGGAGCAGGACCACAGGTTCGTGGTGGGCGCGACCTTCAGCATCTTCCACGACGGAAAAGAGGCTGGGACCATGCAGCCTCGCATGAATTACTACCCCAATGCGCAGCAGCCCGTGGGCACTCCCGATGTGCGGTCGTCCCTCAAGGAGGACCTGTACCTGACCCTGATGGCGTTTGACCAGGAGCAGGGCCGGCACGCCACGATCCGGGCGATCGTCAACCCGGCCGTACCCTGGCTGTGGATCGGGGGCATGATCGTGGCGCTCGGCGCGATCCTGGCCGTCATGCCACAACGCGGCAGTGGCCGGCCGGCCGTATCGGCGGCCGAAATCGCATTCGAAGAGGAATCCGCCGAGCTCGTCGACGAGCCCGCGGCGGTGACCGTCTGATCGTGAACGGACGGATAGAAACCCGATGAAGAAGAAGCACCTTCGCTGGCTCCTTCCCCTGGCGGCGTTGCCGGTATTGTGGCTGCTGTACTGGGGGATGGGGCGTGACACCTACGTCCTGCCATCACCGATGGCGGGTCAGGTGGCGCCCGAGTTCCAGCTGGTCGATTTCCAGGGTGACACCCTCCGGCTGGCGGACATGCAGGACAAAGTGGTGATCCTCAATTTCTGGGCTTCGTGGTGCGTTCCCTGCCGTTCCGAGCACCCGGTGCTGGTCAGGACGGAGCGCACGTGGGACAGCACCGAGGTCGTGCTCCTCGGAGTCGTGTATCAGGACTCCAAGGCGAACGCCGAGCGGTTTCTGGCCGAGTTCGGCGGTGAGTGGACGCACGTGCTGGATCCGACGCAGCGGACGGCCATCGACTACGGCGTGTACGGGGTTCCCGAGACGTTCTTCATCGGCCGGGACGGCCGGATCTCGCACAAGAAGGTGGGGCCGGTCACCTGGGAGCTGGTACGGCACCAGGTGGACTCGCTGCTCGCGGCTCCGGGTGCGCCTGCGACCGCGGCGTCCGCGGGAGGAGCCCCGTGAGTCGCGGCGCGGCTTCACTGCTGATCCTGCTCCTCGCGGTAGGTCCCGCGCCGGGCACGGCTCAGGAGACTCCCGGAGCGACCCCGTCGGC
>CANPVW010000243.1 GCA_947581745.1 Candidatus Benthicola azotiphorus | reverse complement strand
TCCACGACCTGGCGGGCGAGCGCGTCGGCGTCCACCCGGCGCGCCCCCCACGACTCGAAGAGGTCGCCGACCGTGCTCTTGCCGGCACCAATGGTGCCGGTGAGGCCGATCCGGATCACGACCCTTCGACCGGGCCGGTCGAGCCCGAGATCAACGACTCCGCCGGCTGATCGTCCACGCCCAGCGCGGTAGCGAACTCGTCGAACAGCCCCTCGATCATGCGCTCGACCTGGGGCTCCGAGACTTCCTCGAGGTCGAGGCGCGCCCCCGCCATCTCGCCGTGACCCCCGGCGGAGCCTCTCTCCCCGACGACCTGCTGCACCAGTTGACCGGCATGCGCGTCGGGACGGTAGGCGCGAACGGAAATCAGGATACGGTCCTGATAGAGCCCCGCGGCGATGACCCAGTCCACGCCGTGGACCTTGAGGAAGAGGTCTGCCAGCTGGGCCACGAGGTCGGGGTATTCCAGTCGGCCGAGGGGCACGAACACGACATCCCCCCGGCTCCAGGCGCGCTTCAGCCCTTCGTGAATCGACCGGTAGACGCCGCGCGGGACCCGCGCGTGCCGGATTCGGGAGATCGCGGCGGGATCGGTCCGCGGGTACAGGAAGACGCTCGCAGCAACGTCCGCTTCCGACGTCTCCCGCCCAAGGTCCATCGTCTCGGTCTGGATGCCGTAGAACAACGCCGTGGCCAGCTTGCGGTCCGGTTCGAGGCGGGCCGCCCGGAGGTACTCGACGATCATCGATGCGGAGGCGCCGTAGTCCGGGCGTATGTCCACGAACGCCCCCTTCGCGGCGTCCTGTCTCGCCGGGTGATGGTCGAGGACCACCGTCGCTGCCTGCCCTGCCGGCAGGGAGTTGTTGCCCGAGCCCGGCTGAGTATCCACGAGAGCGATCGCCGTCCCTGGCTCGATCTCGAGACCCTCGAGCCGCTCGAAGGGAACGTCGAGCTCTTCCATCAGCGATCGGTTCTCGGCCCGCCCGATGATCCCGCCGAACGCCACCGTCACCGGAATGCCCGAGATTCGCTCGATCAGGAATGCGAGGCCGGCCGCCGAGGCGATGGCGTCCGGATCCGGGTTGTCGTGAGTCAGGACCAGGGCCCGCTCAGCGCTCCCGAGGATCCAGCGCATCTCCGAGAGCCGCTCGGTAACTTCGGCCGTCGGACGGCGAGGTGTCATCGGTCCCGTCTGCGACTCCGCATCCGTGGAGTCGGTACCGGGTGCCGGACCGGCCTCTTCGGGTGGCCTCATCAGTCGGAACAGTCCCCGTGGGGATACGGGTGCCGGCAGTTCGGGCATTGCCCGCCGCGACAACCCATGCGTCGGACCGGCAGACTCGCTCCACAGCGCAGGCAGGGAGAACGATCGTCCGCGTCGACGACCTCGAACATCCGTTCGGGCGGGCGCGCCGCGTGGGCTTCCCGCGTGAGCTCGTCGCTCATGAGAAGCCCCCGGGCCGACCGCGGCCCACGAAGGGGTTCGACTCCGCCTCGACCGCGACGGACGTGGCCGGTCCGTGGCCGGAGTAGAGCGTCGTCGAGGGTGGCAGGGTCAGGATCTGCTCCCGGATCGAGCGGAGCAGCGTGGCCGTGTCTCCACCGGGCAGGTCCGTCCTGCCGATCGATCCGGCGAACACGCAGTCGCCGACGAACGCCTCGGCTTCCGCCACCAGGACGACCCCTCCGGGCGAGTGACCGGGGGCGTGTCTCACCTCGAGCCGGATCCGTCCGAAAGTCAGCACCTGTCCGTGCTCCAGCCACTCATCCGGGGGTGGCGGTCGGTCGACCCGGACGCCGAACATCGCACCCTGCTCGGGGGCCCCTTCGTACAGCGGCAGATCTGCTCGATGCAGGTGGACCGGCATCCCGAACCGGCGCACGAGCCCCGCGACTCCCCCCACGTGATCGAGGTGGGCATGGGTCAGGACGACGGCGTGCGGACTTACGTCCCACGCGTCGAGCAAAGAGGCGAGCCGCTCCGGCTCGGCACCCGGATCGATCACGATCGCATCCTCGCCTGACCGCACCAGGAAGCTGTTGGCCTGGAACGGGCCCACCGGAACGGGCCGGACCTCCAGGGTCGGAGCGATCACGCCCGGCCAGCCGGATGGGCGCGGCCCGGCCCCGTCGGACGAACAGGGCCGGGCCGGATCTCGCCTGTAGCGAGCGGGAGCATGACCGGCGTCAGACCGAAAACGAGGTGCCGCAGCCGCAGGAGCCCGTCGCGTTGGGGTTCTCGAAAGTGAAGCCCTGCCCCTGGAAGCTACTGTGGTACCCGATCTTCACTCCGGAAAGGTACTGCCCGCTGAACGGATCCATGAACAGCCGAATCCCGTTGGACTCCAGCACGTAGTCGTCCTCGGCCGGGTCGTCCTCGTCCACTTCCAGGGCATACTCGAATCCCGAGCAGCCTCCCGGCAGGACGCTGACACGCAGCGCCGCGGACTTCTCGTCCAGGTTCTCGGCCGCGAAGAACCGGCGAACCTGCTCCGCCGCCTCTTCGCTCAGGCTGAGGGTCACCCCTCCGGCCGCCGTCGTCGCATCACTCATCTCGTCTCCTGCCCTTATGGACAGGCCGGCGCGCAGGCCCTCGGCGCCCGGCCGTCATCACTGTAGTCTCCCGTCGTCGACCAAGTCAACGCTCCAGCGGGACTATACGTTCCCGGCCCGTCGTCGGTTCCTGTCGTCCCCCTCTTGCAAGACGCGGGCCCTCAATCGTCATCCGCGCCGTGCGCCAGCCACCGCTCGGCCTCCAGCGCCGCCATGCAGCCGGTCCCCGCCGCGCTTACCGCCTGCCGGTAGTAGTCATCCATCACGTCGCCCGCCGCGAACACGCCCGCGACCGACGTGGCGGTCCGCCACGGCACCGGCGTCGCGACGTAGCCGTTGTCCTTCAGCTTCACCTGGTCCCCGAGGAAGCCCGTGTTCGGTGTATGCCCGATCGCCACGAACAGGCCTCCCACCTCCAGCTCGCGCTCTTCTCCCGTCAAGGTGTCCCTGAGTCTGAGGCCCGTGATCTCGTCGTCTCCCAGGACGTCGGTCACGATCGTGTTCCACTCGAACCGGATCCTGTCGCTCTCCAGTGCCCTCTGCTGCATGATGTGCGACGCGCGCAGTTCGTCCCGCCGGTGAATCACCACTACCTCCGACGCGAACTTCGTCATGTACAGCGCGTCCTCCATCGCGCTGTCACCGCCTCCCACGACGGCGATCACACGGTCGCGGAAGAAAGGCAGGGCCCCGTCGCACACGGCGCACGCGGAGACGCCGCCACCCGACTGCGCGAGGCGTTCTTCGTTGGGCAGGCCTATCCAGCGAGCGTTGGCGCCCGTCGCCAGAATGACGGCTCGCGCCTCGACTTCGGACCCGCCCCCGCTCCACAACCGGAACGGCCGGACCGCGAAGTCGACCCTGACGATGTCTTCCGTGACGACCCGGGTGCCGAACCTCTCCGCCTGTGCCTTGAAGTCCATCATCATCTTCTGACCGGTGACGCCTTCCGGAAAGCCCGGGTAGTTCTCGATCTCCGTCGTGAACATCAGCTGCCCGCCCGGAACCATGGTCCGGCTGAACGATCCTTCGTACACGAGCGGCTGAAGGTCGGCGCGGGCCGCGTAGATGGCGGCCGTCCACGCCGCGGGTCCCGAGCCCACGATGACCAGTGTTTCCTTCCGCATCTCAGACATCCCCGGATCTCCGTTTCTTCGCGTCTTCGCAACGCAGCCGTATCGAGTTCATCCAGTCTTGAGGCACCCTCTGGGATCCTGGCGGGGCCCCCGAATCCGCCCCGTGCCAGTCGGAACCGCCGCCGCGGAGAAGATCCTTCTGATCGGCGAGCTGCTCGAGCTGGCGCCGCACGCCGGGATCGTTCCTCGGGTGAAGGATCTCCACTCCGTCGAAGCCGTCGTCCATCCAGTGGGCCAGCTCCGCCGCCGTGAAGTCACGGCCGGGATGCGCCAGTATCGTAACGCCGCCTGCCCGGCGGACCCGCTCGCACACCTTTTCCGGCGGCGTCGGCATCTTCTCCACGAAGGCGGGCTTGCCACGCGCGATGTAGCGCTGGAAGGCCTCGTTCTGCTCGCGCACCCAGCCGCCGTTCACCAGGGCTCGGCCCACGTGAGCACGAGTCGGCACGCCCTCCCCGGCTTCGGCCATCACATCGTCCATCGTCACGCCGGCCCCCAGGGTCTGCAGCCGCTGCACGATCTCGTCCGTGCGCCGGAGCCGGTCGGCCCGGAAGTCGCGGAAGAACGCGCGCATGCCGGCGTCGGCGGGATCGAAACCGTACGCCAGGATGTGTATCGACCTGCCGGGAGCGTTCGCCGAGAGCTCGGCGCCGACCAGGAATTCGAGGCCCAGCGAGGAGGCCTCCGCAGCAGCCTCCTCTATTCCGTCCGCCGTATCGTGGTCGGTGAGAGAGAAGCCGCAGAGCCCGTGCGCGGCCACCTCCCGGGCGACGGCGGCCGGCGAGAGGACGCCGTCCGAGGCGGTGGAGTGAAGGTGCAGGTCTACGTAGCCCAAGGGGGGCTCAATCGTAGCTTCGAGGTGCACCCATCGAGACGGTCGCCCCGAACAGTTCGCGAAGCTCGTTCGCGGGCATCCCGTCCAGTTCCTCCTGCGAGCCGAAGCGCTCGGCCGGCACTTCGATCACCCGGTAGGGTCGCTGGCCGTTGCTGGCGCAGAAGAAGACCACGGTTCGGAAGCCGTCGCGCGTCGGTCCGCCCAGCCGGGCGTCCCACGTATCCCCATCGGCCTTTATAGATTTCATCTCGTTCATCCACTGGGTTCGATTCCACTCAGCTCGAGCCGGATCAGCCCCGCCGTCGTGGCGTCCAGCCGCCGCTCGCGCCCCCCGACGCGCACCACCAGCTGTCCATCCGGAAGCCGGTGCTTCACGACCACCTCCGTCCCGAGCAAGAAACCGGCGGCGGCCAGCTCGCGCAAGCGCCCCGAGTCCTCGTCCGACACCTCCCGCACCACGGCCCGAGCTCCCTCTCGCATGTCGGTCAGGGACACCAGGTCGCGGCTCGCGATCACCCCTTCCGACGAGGGAATCGGCGCACCGTGCGGGTCCTCGTCCGGGTCGCCGAGGGCGCGCGCCATCCGGTCGATCAGCACGTCCGAAGCGGCATGCTCCAGGCGCTCGGCCTCGGCATGCACCCCATCCCACGTGAAGCCGAGTCGCTCGATCAGATAGGTCTCGATCACCCTGTGCCGGCGAATGATCCCCAGGGCCGCGGCTTCTCCGGTCGGAGTGAGGTGGACTCCCCGGTAGGGCTCGTGCACCACCAGACCCTGCTCGGCCAGGCTCTTGACCATGTTCGTTACGGATGCGGCGGATCGGTTGAGCTGTCCGGCCAGCGCCGTCGTGGAGACCTGCAGGCTCTCCGCCTGCAGCTTGAAGATCGCCTTCAGGTAGTCTTCGACGGCCCGACTGTGGGCTCCCGGGCGTCCGCTGCGCGCCGCGTTCACCCGTCAATCCGGCAGGAAGCTGTCCCCGCCCGACAGCCCGACCAGGAAGTCCGCGATGATCTCGGCCGCCTGGTCCAGGTCGCGCCGGCTCACCAGCTGATTGGGCGAGTGCATGTAGCGGTTCGGAATCGACACGAGACCGGTGGCCACTCCCGCTCGCGCCATGCGGATGGCGTCGGCATCCGTGCCCGTCATGGCGGGG
>CANPVW010000242.1 GCA_947581745.1 Candidatus Benthicola azotiphorus | reverse complement strand
CATCGGCCACCGGAGTGGAGAACGTGAAGGGGCCGTCCTGCGTGATCGTCAGGTCGTCCCCGCCGTTGTTCTGGAGGACGACGGGTTCGCTTCCGAGGCCGGATACCGTTCCACCTATGGTGTAGGCGTCGGCGCAGTCCACCGTCACGTCGGTGACATCGGAGCCGCCGACGGTGCCGATGCCGGCGCTCACCGAGCACACCTGGCCGGCAGGCTGCACCAGCACGGTGACCGCGTATCCGGAGCTGTCCGGGATCGGCGAGCCGAAGGTGAATGCGCCGTTCCCGGACACCGTCAGGTCGTCCCCGCCGTTGTTCTGGAGGACGACCGACCCGGAGCCGAGCCCGCTCACCGTGCCGCCCACCGTGTACAGATTCTCCGAACAGGCGACCGAGATCGAGGTCACGTCGGCACCGGCCACCGTGCCGCTGCCTCCGGTCACTGCGCACGTCTGCCCGGAGGGTTGGGTCGTCACCTCGACCGAGTAGGCGGACCCTGACGTGAGCCGCGTCGCGAAGGCGAAGCCGCCGTTCGTGGCGATCGACAGGTCATCACCGCCGTTGTTCCGCAGAACGAGACCGGCCCCGGTAAGACCCGCGACCGTGCCACCGACCGAGTAGGTAGCCGGCTGACACGCGACCGTGACATTGGTCACGTCGGCCTGACTCACGGTCCCGTTGCCGTTGCTGACCTCGCATTCCTGCCCCGCGGGCTGAGATGCCACGACGACGTTGTATGCCGATCCGGGCGGGAGGGTCGTGGAGAACTGGAAGTCGCCGTCAGCCGTGAGGGAAAGAACGTCGGTTCCGTTGTTCTGGAGAACGACTGCCCCGCCCTGGAGACCCGTGAGGGTACCCCCGACGGCGTATCTCTGGGTCGGAGAAACGCCATCCTCGCCCGAACACGCCAAGAACAGGCCCCCCGACAGCAAGACCGCTCCCACGGCGAGCTTCCGGTATCGACAGCTCACTGACCCTCCCGAACTACGTTCTCTGAATCTCGACCGTCCCGCGTTCCGCGCGGGATCGGCCGGTTTGGTTCGCAAGACCAGGGCCAGAATCCGGCGACCTGGGCCCTCGGCAACCCGGATGTCCGATCAACCCGATTTTGAGCGGCGGAAGCTTATGAGGCGGGACACTCACGGGCAACACGGGCGATCGTGCCTCAGACTCGGAACGGGAGGCCTGTTGCATTCACGCAACACCTGGGCAGGATTGCCGGCCTGCTCGCAGCACGCGTCACGGGATCGGCCGAATCCTCACGGCGGAGACTAGAAGACGGTGTAGATGAAGGGCGCGAGCGCCGACCCCTGGGCAAACACGAGCAGGGAGCCCACGACCAGGAGCATGACGATGATCGGGAGGAGCCACCATTTCTTGCGGACGCGCATGAACGCCCAGAGCTCACTCAGAAGACTGTTCTTCGGCATGTCGGCCTTCCTGGGGCTGTCTGTCAGAACTGTCGATCAAGATTACCGCGATCGCCCGGTTCGCGCACGATCCAGTACCCCGTCTTAGATGCGGCGTGCCGAAGCGGATCCCGGCCCAGCAGGCGCATCAGCAGTCCCGCCGGCGTCAGCACGACCAGGTATACGATGCCGAGAAAGATCGGCGTGGTGACCCTGGATATGGCATGCGCCATCCGCATCCAGCCGGCGTGCACCGGCCCGAGCCGGCCCGGAATGACGAGACCCGCGACCGCGAGCAACGCTCCCAGACCACCGAGGATGGCCGGCGCGACGATGTGGCCGCGCCAGAGTCCGATCGCCGCCAGGACTCCCAACGCCACACCGACCGTCAGGCCGAACTTACGGCCTTCGCGCGGCGTCAATCGAGCTCCAGAATCGATCGCCAATCTTCCTCCTCTTCCCAGTCTGGCTGCGCCTTCTTGTCGAGCAGGAACGGCCACAGCACGAGGTAGTCCATGGCCGTTCGCATGAAGCACGTGTACGCGTCCCGCGGAGAACAGACGATCGGCTCTCCCCGCACGTTGAACGAAGTATTGACGAGCAACGGACACCCCGTGAGTCGCTCGAAGGCTCTCAGCAGGTCGCGATAGTTCGGGTTGAATTCGGGTCCCACCGTCTGGACTCGGGCGGAATAGTCCACGTGTGTGACCGCCGGAACATCGGACCGTTTGAGGTTCAGCTTCTCGATGCCCCAGAGGTGTTCCTTGTCCTTCGGAATCGGGAGCCGGCGCTCTTCCCTCAGCGGAGCGACCAGCAACATGTAGGGCGACTCGCAGTCCAGGTCGAAGTAGTCCCCCGCGCGCTCCGCGAGCACGCTGGGCGCGAAGGGTCTGAAACTCTCCCGGAACTTGATCTTGAGATTCATCTGGGCCTGCATGCGTGAGCTCCGCGCATCTCCCAGGATGCTGCGAGCCCCCAGGGCCCGTGGTCCGAACTCCATCCGGCCATCGAACCAGCCGACCACGTTCTCCGAAGCCAGAAGCTCGGCCGTCCGGCTCAGAAGCTCCTCGCGCTCGAGGAGCTCGTAGCTCGCCCCCGACTCGTCGAGATACGACCGGATCTCGTCCGCCCCGTACTCCGGGCCGAGGTAGGCCCCGCTCATTCCGTCCCTGGCGACGCTGATCGTCCGGGGCTGCCGGCACCGCCTGTGCCAGGCCAGCTGCGCGGCGCCGAGCGCCCCTCCCGCGTCTCCGGCGGCGGGTTGGATCCATATGTTCTCGAACGGACCTTCCCGCAGGATGCGGCCGTTTCCCACGCAATTGAGAGCCACGCCCCCGGCCAGACAGAGGTTCTTCTTGCCGGTCTCCCGACGCGCGGTGTGCGCCATCCGGAGCATCACCTCTTCACACACCTCCTGAACCGAACGGGCCAGGTCCATGTCTCTTTGGGTGATCTCAGCCTCCGGTGAGCGCGGCGCGCCCCCGAACAGCTTCTCGAAGGCCCGGTTCGTCATGGTGAGGCCCGTCGTGTAGCCGAAGTACTGCTGGTTCAGCCTGAACGAGCCGTCGTCGCGCAGATCCATCAACTCGTCGAGGATCAGCTTCGCGTATCTGGGCTCTCCATACGGTGCGAGTCCCATCACCTTGTACTCGCCGGAGTTGACCTTGAAGCCGGTGTAGTACGTGAAGGCGGAGTACAGGAGCCCCAGCGAGTCCGGCCAGTGAAGCTCACGCAGGATGTCGATCTCGCCGTCGACCCCGACACCGATCGACGCGGTCGCCCACTCTCCGACCCCGTCCATCGTCAGAATCGCCGCCTTGTCGAACGGAGACGGATAGAAGGCGCTCGCGGCGTGCGACTCGTGGTGCTCCGCGTACAGAACATCGCCGTCGAACCCCAGTTCCTCGCGCAGCGCGCGGTCCATGAACAGCTTTTCCTTTATCCACAGAGGACCGGCGAGGAGGAATTGCCGCAGACCGCTGGGTGCGACTCCCAGGTACGTTTCCAGGATCCGCTCGAACTTGAGGAGCGGCTTGTCGTAGAACGCCACCAGGTCGAGGTCCGACGCTTCCACCTCGGCGCGGCGCAGGCAGAAGTCCACCGCGTTTCGGGGGAAGGAGGCGTCTCCCTTCTTGCGGGTGAACCGCTCTTCCTGCGCGGCAGCTACGATCTCGCCATCCCGCAGAATGCACGCCGCGCTGTCGTGGTAGAAGGCGGAGATGCCCAGGATGAATGTCGGGTCGCTCATTCCTTCCCCGCCTCCAGTGCCTCGATGCCCTCCACCAGGGCGCGGGCGACCAGGTCATCGCCCTCCGCGGTGAGGTGACTCTCAACCCGGAACGGGAACAGGGACATCGGATCGGAGTGTCGCGCCAGAGTCTCGTACAGATCGATCATCGGAATGTCGAGTTCTCTCACCTGTTCCATGATGGCTTCCCGGTGCGGATTCGCCGGCAACCTGTCGTCGAACCGGCGGTGCGACGGCAGGTAAGCAAACACCAGCTTACCCCCCCATCCAGAGACATCGTCCCGCATCCGGGCGGCGACCCCCGCGAAAGCCGCCGGGTCCCAAATTTGCTCCGGCGTCCGTGACCGCCCGAGCGTCGAGAGCCGCGTCTTGAGCTCGGTCAGCCGTATCCAGCCCGCGACCGACCGTCTTCTCCTGAGGGCTGAACGCCGTCGCTCGCGCTCCTCCGCCATCCGCGCGGCTTCCTCGGATCGCAACCTCCTGACGCGCTCGCGCAATTTCCCGGCCAGAAGGGGCGTGAGGGCCCGCAGACCCTGCCTGAACTCCGGCTCCAGGTATCGGGGGAGGACGTCGCTCTCCCGCTCTGCGAGAAGATCCCTCAGGTCGTTTCCCTCGTAGAACAGCCAGATCACCAGGGCCGGCCGGAGCGGCGCCAGATACTCACGCTCCATTCCCAGCTGCACGAGGGGTCCGCTCCCTTCGAGCCCTATTCCCAGCACGGAATGATCGAACTGTCGCAGCTGTCCCACAATTGTCTGGTCGAACGGAACGCACCAGCCGTGAACGAAGGAATCGCCCAGCAGAGCGATCTTCACTTCGCCGGGCGCGTGGCTGCCTGGCGGATTGTTGAAGCCGTACTCATCCGCTTCGTAGGTGACCCAGTCGCCCGACTCGTTGCAGAAGACCGTCAGGACGTCGGGTATGCCGGGTGACAGCGGGACGACCGAGCGCCCGTCGATCGCGATCGCGTTGTCGGGATCGAGAAAGTGTGACGCGTCGATGCTGGGCCACGCCTCGATTCCGCGGGCCTCGAGGTCTCGCACGACCTCCAGGGTCGTGCGTCGATCGAACGGAACTCCCGCGTCGGCCGCAGCCAGGCAGCCGGCCTGGTTGAGCCACTCGCCCGGACAGATCGAATCGGCCTCGATGCTGGTCATCGAGAACCCGGCCACCTTCGCGGGGAAGGCCCTGAGAAACGCCTCCGCGGCAAAGACCGAGCCGATCAGCGAGACGAGCAGGAGAACGGCGCCCAATCGGCGTTCGACGGACGAACGCAGCGCCAGCACGGAAAGGAGCAGCCCCAGCGCCGGGAGCACGTACCAGAACACGAAGGAGACGGTCCGGTCGGCCCGCTGGCCCGGCACGATGATCGAGTACGCCAGGCCGAAACCGAATGTGGCGGCGGCGGTCCAGAGAATCGTGGCCACTATTACCGCGACTCGCGGGGAGACGGGTGGAGAATCGGGCGCGGATGGGCCGAAAGATGAACCGGGGGTAGCGATCATTGCCGATGTATACAGCGACCGCGGTCTTTCGGTCCCCGTCCAGCATCCGGCGTGCTAGATCCCCTCGCAGCTGTGGCCGGCGAGGAGCCGCTGCAGCGGTGCGTAGTCCCAGATCGACTCGAAGTCGATCCGGGCCATGCCCTGAATCTCGTCGTAGGGAACCCCTTTGCGGTTGGCCGCCCGGAGGTGCTGCACGGCCTCCGCCGGCTGACCGAGGATCGCGTCGACTCTCGCCTGCCAGAAATCCGGATCGTAGTCGGCGTAGCCTCGTCCATGCGGAACGGCGGGCACACTGTCCAGCAGCGCACGGGCGCGCTCCGGTTGGCCGTTCCGAGCAGCGAGAACGGCCCGCGGCCCCAGTGAATATTCGGGCGCGACCGGCCAACCCGCCTCGACCAACCGGTCGGCGTACTCCTGCGCTGTCGCCCACTCGCCGGCGCGATAGGCCAGTACCCACTGTGCAAACAGGTACCAGGCAGCATCGCGATCGGAAGCCGGGCGAGTCGCGTACCACGCCCGGGCGCTGTCCAGAATCGTCCTATACTCGGGTCGATCCGACGAGATGTCGAACGGCCCCCAATACAGCAGCTTCAAGTAGAGCCTGTGGCCCCTCGCTCCGAGTCCCCGGACCTGCCCGAGGTAGTCCTCCAGTCGGATTTCGGACCCGCTGACCGCTGCCGCTCTGACTTCTGAGGCGAGCGCTCTGTACTCGTCGCCCGGGTGCAGCTCGTCGGTGAGCTGCTCGAGCGCCGCGGCAGCATCCTGCGCCTCTCCATCCGGATTGCCTTCCAGGTGGTGTACGTCGAGTCGCACTGTCCAGTACGCCGGAGACCACCGGCTCATCCACCCCGAGCGCGGGCTCAGTCCGCGCAGCGTCGACAACGCCTGGTCGCGGCAGCCGATGTGCCTGGCGGCCAGGGCCTGGATGTAGCGCCACTCCGAGTCCGGGGCGAGCGCGACGACTTCGGACGCGGCTCTGTACTCGCCGGCCAGGTCGCCGTGGATGAACGCCAGGTGGTAGCGCAGCATGGCGCGATCCCATTCCGGCAGCCGGTCGATGCGTCGCTCGAGGGAGTGAGCGACGGAATCCGCCCTTTCGGCCTGCCCGGAGTTCCACATCGCGAAGATAGCCCACAGGAGTGGCGCCGTGAACGCCGTGTCGGCCTGCCAGGCCGCGACGAACAACTCGGCCGCCCGCTCCTGAGAGGCCCGGTCACCTTCGAGGAACAGGTCCAGTGCAGCCGAATATTCCTGGTAGGACTGGTAGCTCGGGGGCTGGCTGGCGGGTCCGGTCCAGTGACGCATCCGGTCGTCGAGCTGCCCGGCCAGCGCTCCCATCGCGCTCCTCCGCAGCATCTCCAGCGTCTGCAGTTCCGTGCTCTTCGCGGGCAGCGCCGGTGCTACCGCAAACAGGATTTCACCACTTGCCGGATCCAGCCCGAAGACCTCGAAACTCGCCGAATCGCGATGGCCGTGAACGTATCCGCCGAGTACGAGGTCGACGTCTCCGTGAACTCCCGCGGCCACGATGCGACCGAGCATCGTGGTGTCGCCCTCGACCTCCGTTTCCGTCACGAGTCGAAGCGCCGACACGGGAGGCACCACGCGTACCCGACCGGTTCGCGCGATCTCCGTACTCAACCAGTCGGCAGCCAGCCGCGCCAAAGGATCCAACGTCGCATCGCCCGTCTGGTTCGCGAATGGGGCAACGAGAATGCGGGGAATCCCAACCCCTCCTTCCGAGGGGCCGATGGCCTGCCGT
The DNA here is from genome assembly GCA_947581745.1 of Candidatus Benthicola azotiphorus. Taxonomy (GTDB): domain Bacteria; phylum Gemmatimonadota; class Gemmatimonadetes; order Palauibacterales; family Palauibacteraceae; genus Benthicola; species Benthicola azotiphorus. Next base: position 2,602 of record CANPVW010000242.1, on the reverse strand, counting down.
GTCTGCGCGAACACCAGCAGCGAGACGACCACGGCAGCGGACAGGATGGCCCGAGTCCTCCAGCGGTGATCACGCCGCGTCGGCTCCAGTGAAACACCCGGATCGCCAGGCGCCGCTGACTCCTCGACCCGCGGTGGAGTCGGACGCGGAAGCGACTGGTCCACAGGGACCGCTTGCTTCGCTCGAGCGAACGCGTCCTGCACGGCAGGAGATGGTTCGGCCCCCGAATCGCTGAGAAGCTTCTTCTGGTACAGACCGTATTCGTGCCTCACTCCCGATTGGTCTCCCGCTCTGCCCAGAAGGCCTAGCAGGTAGATCAGGCTTCTCTCATCCCACGGCGTGAGTCGAGCAAGCCGACGAGCCCATCTCGCCGCGCCCAACAGGTCGCCCGCCTCCTCGTCGCGTGAAGCGAGCGACCGGGCACCCTCCTCGGCGAGTCGCCGCAACCTTCCTCTTTCCCCCTCGAGCCAGTGATCGAAGTCGGGGGCATCGGGAAGGTAGAAACCGTCCAGAAAGTCGCCCCCGTAAAGAGAGAGGGCGTGCTCCCGTCTCCCCTCGTTCAGAGCGGCCTCGAACTCGACCGCGTCGCATGAGACGAAGTCGGGCCTGAGGGCGATCGTCTCCTGCCCCGTCGCCGCGAACGGGTCGTCCCCGAGCGACTTGCGGATCACGTAGAGGGACTGGCTCAACGCGCGCCGTCCCCGTCCCTGTGAGAGATCGGGCCAGAACAGCACCAGGAGCTTGTCTTTGGGGATCGCCCTGTCGGCCGCTTGCATGGTGAGGAAGGTGAGGAGGGCGATCCGCTTCGGTTGTCCGATCAGATCTCTGGGAGCCTCGCCTGCATCGCAGATCAGGTCGAGAATACCCAGTGTCCGCAGTCGGATCATTGGTCAACCTTCCTGTGTCACGTCGCACGTGATACACACGTGACGGAACGGCTTCAAAATGAGGGTCGAACCGTCATCTGCGGTCGGTCGGAAGGGTGCCTTGCCTCGTCATCTGTACGGTAAGGTCTCGGCCGGCCGGCCGCAATTATGGCTCGAAGCCGACCCGAGCAGGTTTCGTGCCCCCCGAAAGGAGTCAGACATGCGAAACGGACCCGTGGTCCTGGCAGGGTTGGTGGCGCTCGTGCTCATCGGTTGCTCCGACTCCATCGTCGGCGCAGACGAGGAGCTGGCGAATCCTGTGCTGAAGAAGGGCGGAGGAGGCCAGCCTCCGGCTGCGGACTACTACCCGATCACGGTGACGTTTGACGACGGCCCGGGTTATCGGATCCGCAGCGACGCAGAACGCCGCGACGACCTGACCGACTTCTCCTACGTCGATGGCGAATGCGGCGTGTGGGCGAACATCGGGAACTTCGACGACGCCCGTCTCGATCCCGACCGCGACTACAAGGGGAAGCTCAGCCGCACGTGTGGCGACCCGCGCGTGCTGGTCTTCGATTTCGAAGATCCACGGCCGGACCGTGCGGACGGCATCTTCATGAGCATCGACGGCCTCTACGCCATGCACGACGGCGATACCGCCACGGTCGAAGCGCAGTTCAACGTCTGCAATACCCTCGTATTCCCAACCGTTCAGGCTGTGCGCACGGGCTCGAGCTGGCTGGTCACCGCGGAGGGAGATGACGCCTACGCCGACTGCAGCGGGGACGGCTCGCACCACAACATGCCGTTCAAGCTCACGATCACCATGCCGTAGGGACGTGCCGATGGGCTCTGAGGATCTGCGGCCGTGCTCGAACACCCGGAGGAGGTCGTCACCATGAGGTCAGGAAGAATGCCGAGAAAGCGCCGCTCGTTCGTTCCGGTGGTCCTGGTGATAATCGGTTGCCCGGCAGCCTGGTCCTGCGGGGGCGACCCCGCAGGACCCTCGACCGACCCACCCGCGGTGACCGTCACGTCCGTGAGCGTCACTCCCTCGGATGCCTCTCTGGAGACGGTGGGCGATACAGTGCGCCTGGCAGCGGCGGCGCGGGACAGCCACGGCGGAGTTCTGGCCGGACGGACGTTCACCTGGAGCTCCTCCGCCCCGAGCGTGGCGACAGTCAGCACGGCCGGGCTCGTAACCGCCGTGTCGAACGGAACCGCCACCGTGAAGGCGACGACCGGTGGAGTCGACGGTTCCGCATCCGTGTCCGTGCAGGTGCCGACGACGGGAGCGCTGCGGATCGCCACGACCACCGTGGGACGGAACCTGGACCCGGACGGTTATACGGTGATTCTGGACGGCGCGGACATGGGGGCCATCGGACCGGACGCGGCGATGACACTTCAAGCCCTGGAACCCGGTTCCCATACGGTGGAGCTGACGGGACAGAGCGACACGTGTCATGAATTCTATGAATATCCTGTTCCGGTCACCGTGGTGGCAGGCTCCGTGGTCGATGTGCAGCTCGGTGTCGAGTGCCTCGGCATACCCGCGGAGGTGGTCCTCGCTTTTTCGCAGAGCCGGTTCGCCGCGGACACCGCCGTAGTGAACATCCTGGGCCTGGCAGATGGAGACCCCGAGCCCATTCCGATCACGTTCCATCCGGCTTCGGACTGGAGTCCGGATTGGTCGCCCGATGGCACAAGGCTCGCGTTCAGCAGGGGCGGGG
>CANPVW010000241.1 GCA_947581745.1 Candidatus Benthicola azotiphorus | reverse complement strand
GCGTGGCGCCGCGGCAGGGGAAGCTGACGCTTCGCGGGTGGCGGGCCGCCGCGACCCGTGGCATCCTGTGCCCATGAACATACTGATCGTCGGAAGCGGGGGGCGCGAGCACGCCATTGCCGCCAAACTGCGACGCGACGACCCGGGCGCTTCCATCTACGTCGCACCGGGCAATCCGGGCACGGAAGGACCGGCGCACAACGTACCCCTCTCCGCCTCCGACCTCGAAGGGCTGGCGGACTTCGCCGCCGGGCGCGCGATCGACGTGACAGTCGTGGGCCCGGAGCAACCGCTCGCCGAGGGCATCTCCGAGGTGTTCGCGAGCCGTGGCCTTCCCCTGTTCGGGCCGTCCCGGCTGGCAGCCCGTCTCGAGTCTTCCAAGGTCTTCGCCAAGAGGCTGATGCAGGAGTGTGGCGTCCCGACCGCCGCGTTCGAGGTGTTCGCGGACTACGACCGGGCGGCGGACTTCGTGTCCGGCCTCCACCCACCGGTGGTCGTGAAGGCCTCAGGGCTGGCCGCCGGCAAGGGAGCCGTGGTCGCGGAGTCGATCGATGGAGCCCTGGCCGCGTTGCGGGAAATGCTGGTCGACGACCGGTTCGGAGAGGCCGGGCGCGAGGTCGTGATCGAGGAATTCATGGTGGGGGAGGAGCTCTCGGTGTTCTTCCTCACCGACGGCGAGAAGGCGGTCCCGCTCGTCCCGTCGCGAGATCACAAGCGCAGATTCGAAGGCGACCGCGGCCCCAACACGGGAGGAATGGGGGCGTACGCGCCCGTGGCGGACGGCACCGCGGAGCTCGTGGAGCGGGCCCGGATCGAGGTGGCCGAGCCGATCCTGACCGGGATGGCCGAGCGGGGCTGCCCGTATCGCGGAATCCTCTATGCCGGGCTCATGCTCACCCCGGACGGACCGAGAGTGGTCGAGTTCAACTGCAGGCTCGGCGACCCGGAAGCGCAGGTCGTCCTGCCTCTGACGGACGCGAACCTGGCCGAGCCGATGGCCGCGATCGCACGTGGGGAGCGGCTCGAGGACTGGACGGCAGGTGTTCCCTCGGCGGCGGCACTCGTCACGGTGGTGGTGAGCGGCGGGTATCCGGGTCCGTATCGGAAGGGACTGCCGATCGACATCCCCGACGACCTGGAGTCCGGGGACGTGCACGTGTACCACGCGGGAACCGGGCGGAGCGAGGGTCGCCTGGTCACGACGGGCGGACGCGTGGTCGGCGTCACGGGCGTGGGAGCGGACCTCGCGGAGGCCGCCGCGAGAAGCCGGCTTGCGGCGGCGCGGGTTGAGTTCGAGGGCGCCGCCTGGAGGCCCGACATCGGGCATTCAGAAATCGGCCCGACCGCCGGGTAACGGGACGCGATCATGCCGGAGCTGCCGGAGGTCGAGACGATCCGCCGGGACCTCAACCCGGAGCTCGCCGGACGGGTCGTGACCGGGGTGGCCATTCAGCAGGCCGACATCGTGCTGCCGCCCGACGACGCGACTTCCTTCGGCCAGCGCCTCGAGGGACGGAGGATCCTCGGGGTCGGGCGCCGGGCCAAGTACCTGCTGTTCCACCTGGAGGGAGGATCGGTCCTCCAGGTCCAGCTCCGCATGACAGGACGCTTCGCCCTCGGGCGGACGGAGCCGGACCCCGTCGAGTTCCGGCACATCGCCGCCCGTCTCCGGCTGGACGATGGTCGCACCCTGTTCTACGACGACGTGCGGCGGCTGGGCGGGCTCCGACTGCTCGAGAGCCGGGAATGGGAGCGACAGGAGGCCGGACTGGGCCCCGAGCCTCTGGAGCCCGGATATCGAGCGGTCGATCTCGAACGCGCGCTCGCGACGACGCGCGCACCGGTCAAGAACGCCCTGATGGACCAGCGTCGGGTGGCCGGCGTCGGCAACATCTACGCCTCCGAGGCCCTGTTTCGGGCCGGGGTGGATCCGCGCCGCCCGGGCCGGGATCTCGACCGGGCCGACCTGAAGCGACTCCACCGGGCGGTGCGGCAGGTGCTGCGTGAGGCGCTCCGCGATGCCGGCACGTCGTTTCGGAACTACCGCGCCGTGAACGGGAGGTCCGGCTCCTTCCAGACGAGCCTCAGGGTGTACGGACGGCAGGGCGAGCCGTGCCGGCGATGCGGCAGCCCGATCGAGCGCATCGTGCAGGCGGGGCGCAGCACGTTCTACTGCCCCTCCTGCCAGCACTGACGTCGGGGCTCTGTCCCGTCGGGCTGGAAGCGCGGCTCCGGGCCTTCAGTCGTCGTCCGCCAGTCGCACGTGCCTCACCCAGGCGCGGCCGGCGGAGATCTCGAGGATCGCCACGCTCGGCTGATATCCCTTCTGCGCCGTTCCGGCGGCCCCGGGATTCACCAGCAGCACGTCGCCCACGGCGTCGGCCCGCGGGACGTGCGTATGGCCGTGCACGATCACCCGCGCGTCCGGAAAGCGGGCCAGCAGAAGCCGGTAGTCCGGGTGCACCTGGTGTCCGTGGATCACCGCGATGCGGACCCCGGCCACCTCCAGCGAGGCCTCTTCCGGCGCTTTGAGTCGGACTCCCGCGCCGTCCACGTTGCCGCACACGGCAGTGACCGGGGCGATCGCCTCCAGGTCGGCGAGATGGTCCGGATTCTCCACGTCTCCGGCGTGGATCACCCGATCGACCCCCGCCAGAGCCTCGAACACCTCCGGACGCAGGTACCCGTGTGTGTCACTGATCAGCCCGACTCGCGCGTCAGCCACCCGCCTCTTCCTCGCCCGTCCAGCGATAGCCGATGTCGTGATCCACACCCATGTGATCCAGCACGCGGGCCACGACGAAGTCCACCAGGTCCGTCACGTTCGCCGGGGCGTGATAGAAGCCAGGTGAAGCCGGGAGGATCACGGCGCCGAGGCGCGCCAGCGCCAGCATGTTCTCCAGGTGGACCGCCGAGAGCGGTGTCTCGCGCACCACCGCGATGAGCTTCCGGCGCTCCTTCAGCGTGACGTCCGCGGCCCGCTCGATGAGACTGCGCGAGGTGCCGTGCGCGATCCCGGACAGCGTGCCCATCGAGCACGGGCAGACGACGAGCCCCGCGTACGGGGCCGACCCGGAGGCCGGGCGAGCGCCCCGGTCACCGTTGTCGAAGAACCGGAGCCGGCCCGGGCCGCCGATCGAGCGCCGCAGTTCGTCCTCCCCTCCGACGTCCGTCTCGTGGGCGAACAGGCGCCACCCGTGATCCGAAACGATCAGGTCCGCCGGCACGTCCAGCTCCACGAGGGCCGACAGGAGCCGCAGCGCGTACGGTGCGCCCGACGCGCCGGTCACTCCCACGATCCACCTCTTCTCACTCATCGGTCCCGCCCTCCGTGCGGCATCCGCCTCCGTCCTCCGCTCCACGTTCACCCGATCCGCCATTCACAGTATACGGTCCAGCAGCACCAGGATCGCGAATACGGCCGCGATCCACACGTTGATCGTGAAGAACGCGTGGTGAATCGACCGCGGGGATCTCGGATCCACGAGGCCGTGTTCCACGCCGATCAGGGCCGCCGTCGCGAACAGGGCGGCCAGGTATCCCGCGCCGAGCTCGGGAACCATGACAGGCACCGCCAGGAGACACGCCACCGTGCCGACGTGGAAGGCGGCGGCGAGCCGGCGGGCCGACCGCACACCGTACCGGGCCGGCACGGAATGCAAACCCAGGCGGCGATCGGTATCGATGTCCTGGAGGGAGTACAGGATGTCGAATCCTCCGATCCACAGACCGACGCCAAGGGTGAGAATCGGGAGGAGAATCCACGGATCGCTCCAGCGTCCTGCGATCGCCAGGTAGCCGGCGGAAGGGGCGATCCCGTCCGCCAGGCCCAGGATGAGGTGCGTGGCCGCCGTATGCCGCTTCGCGTAGCTGTACCCGAGCACGGCGGCGAGCGCCACGGGCGACAGCGCGAGGCACAGCGGGTTCAGCATGCCGGCCGCCGCCACGAAGATGGCCGATGCCACCGCGACCGCCGCCTTCCCCTCGCGAACCGAGATCGCCCCGGTGGGGATCTCCCTCCCGGCGGTGCGCGGGTTGCGGGCGTCGAAGTCGCGGTCCACGACCCGGTTGAACGCCATCGCCGCGAACCGCGCCGCCGTGAAGGCAACGACGATCCACCAGACGTGCCAGGGGGTGACCGGATACCGGAAGGAAGCGAGGATCGCACCGACGAGCGCGAACGGAAGGGCGAAGCCCGTGTGCTCCAGCTTGACGAAACGGGCGTAGCGCGACGCCCGTGTCGCGGCTGCGCTCAACGAAGCTCGATCCCGAGCTCTGCCCACATCGCGTCCACCGAGGCCCGCGTC
>CANPVW010000240.1 GCA_947581745.1 Candidatus Benthicola azotiphorus | reverse complement strand
CGCCCGCCGTGTCGTGCTTGTTGGGCGACCCGTACCCGATGTGGGATCGGATGATGATCAGCGAAGGCCGTGTGGTCTCGCCTCGCGCCGCAGCCATGGCTCCCCGGATCGCCTCCGTGTCGTTGGCCGCATCGCCGAGATTCTGCACGTGCCACCCGTACGCCGTGAAGCGGCCCGCGACGTCGTCGGAGTACGTCAGGTCCGTCGCCCCATCGATCGTGATCCGGTTGTCGTCGTAGAACACGATCAGTTTGCCGAGCCGCAGGTGCCCGGCGAGCGATCCCGCCTCGTGCGACGCTCCCTCCATGAAGTCGCCGTCGCTGCACAGGACGTACGTGAAGTGATCGACGATCGCGTGTCCGGGCCGGTTGTAGACGGCGCCCACGTGCGCCTCCGCCATCGCCATCCCGACCGCGGTCATGAATCCCTGTCCGAGTGGTCCGGTGGTGGTCTCGACGCCCGGAGTGAGGCCGTGCTCCGGATGTCCGGGCGTGCGGCTGTCCCACTGCCGGAAGTTGCGGATCTCCTCCAGGGAAAGGTCGTACCCGCTCAGGTGCAGCATCCCGTACAGGAGCATCGAGGCATGGCCGGCGGACAGCACGAATCGATCGCGATCGAACCAGGTCGGATTGCGAGGATTGTATCGCATCTCCCGGCTCAGCAGGTACGCCACGGGGGCCAGGGCCATCGGAGCCCCCGGGTGGCCGGAGTTCGCTTTCTGGACTGCGTCGATCGCGAGGGTGCGAAGCGTCTGGATGGAGAGTTCCTCGACGTCCATTTCCTCGAGTGAAATGGCGCCCCGAACCTCGGCCCGGGTCTCCGGTGCGGGGGTTGTCATGCCGATCTTCGTTTCTCGTGTGTCCGTCTGGATGAAGGGTGCCCGTGCTTCCAGGCTCTCGTCGCCCCCACGTTATCATAGGCGAGTGCGGTGCGCACCTCCCCCTCGGGCCCGGAACGGGACTCCCGGCGGGGCCGGCACTCCGGTACGTTTCCGGCCTCTGATGATCCGGTCGGATGAACTCCTGAAGGGATGAAGCAGGGTGTGGACGACGAGCGTAGAGCGATGCTGGTCCGGCGGGAAGGGTGACCGGTGACCCCGACGACCGGGATCAGGCATGACGTTACACGTCTCTCGCGGGAGGACCTGGCCTCCTTCCGCCGTGGGCGCCAGTGCCGTCTGTGGCGGATGCTGGGCAGCCGGGTGATGGACCCGGGAGACGGTCCGGGCGTGTGCTTCTCAGTGTGGGCGCCGGCAGCCCGTGCCGTGCAGGTGGTGGGTGACTTCAATGACTGGGACGGCGGTCACCATTCCCTGAAGCGGCGCCCGAGGTCCGGCATCTGGGAGGGATTCGTCCCGGGCGTGGGTGCGGGCGAACGCTACAAGTACCGAATCCGAGGCAGGGACGGGGCGTGGCGCGACAAAGCGGACCCGCTGGCCCGGGCCACCGAGGTCCCGCCGGAGACCTCGTCGGTGGTGTGGGACGACGAACACGAGTGGCGAGACGCGAGCTGGATGAGCTCCAGGCCCGGACGCAACTCGCTCGACCGGCCGATCTCGATCTACGAGGTTCACCTCGGGTCCTGGGTTCGTCCACCCGAGGGAGGGTTCTACTCTTACCGCGAGATCGCTCCCCGGCTGGCCGAGCACGTGAGCGAGGCGGGATTCACGCACGTCGAGTTTCTGCCGGTGATGGAGCATCCGTTCTACGGATCCTGGGGATACCAGACGACCGGCTACTTCGCTCCCACCGCCCGCTACGGGCGACCCTCCGACCTGAAGTATCTCGTGGACCACCTGCACGGTCGGGGCATCGGAGTGATCTTCGACTGGGTCCCGAGCCACTTTCCGGGGGACGACTACGGGCTCGCGCAGTTCGATTCCTCGCACCTGTACGAGTACGACGACCCGAGGCTCGGATTCCACCCCGACTGGAAGAGCTGGATCTTCGATTACAGCCGGGGAGAGGTCCGCAGCTTCCTGGTCAGCAGCGCGCTCTACTGGCTCGAGGAGTTTCACGGAGACGGCATCCGGGTCGACGCCGTCGCCTCGATGCTGTACCGCGATTACTCCCGGGCGGAGGGAGAGTGGGTGCCCAACGCCTTCGGCGGTCGGGAGAACCTGGAAGCCGTCGACTTCATCCGGGACCTGAACCGCGAGCTCTACTCCAGAGCTCCTGGAATCCAGGTATTCGCGGAAGAGTCCACGGCCTGGCCGGGGGTGTCGCGACCGGTGGAGACGGGCGGGCTGGGGTTCGGGCTGAAGTGGGACATGGGCTGGATGAACGACTTCCTGCGGTACATGGCGCTGGATCCGATACACCGGCAGCGACACCACGACGACCTCACGTTCCGTCAGCTGTACGCGTTCTCCGAGAACTTCCTGCTCCCCTTCTCCCACGACGAGGTGGTGTACGGCAAGGGGTCCCTTCTGCGACGAATGCCGGGCGACGTTCCCGAGAAGTTCGCCAACCTGCGTCTGCTGTACGCCTGCATGTTCGGTCAGCCCGGAAAGAAGCTCCTCTTCATGGGCGCGGAGCTCGCCCAGGATGCGGAGTGGAACCACGACTCCGAGCTGGCGTGGGGTGTGGCCGGAGATCCGCTGCGTGAGGGGATCCTCCGGCTCGTGGCCGACCTGAATCGGCTGTACCGGGAAGAGCCCTCCCTGCACGAGCTGGACTGTGACAGCGCCGGGTTCGAGTGGGTCGTCCCCGACGACCGCACCCACAGCGTGATCGGCTTCCTGCGCTGCCGGAGGGACGGGAGCTCTCCGATTCTCGTGATGTGCAATTTCGCCGCGTCGGCGCGCTCGAGATACCGTGTCGGCGTGCCGAGCGGTGGGACGTGGACGGAGCTGCTGCACACCGACGACAGGCAGTACGGCGGCGCGCGGACCAGACGGCGGCGATCCGTCACGGCTCTCGCGCGACCGCTGCACGGCCGGGAGTGGTCGGTGGGGTTGAACCTGCCACCGCTGTCCGCCGTCTTTCTTCGATCGGAGGACGGGTCCCAGGGGTAGGGATTCCGATCCGACGGCCTCTGCGCCGGTCGGGTCAGGCGGTTTCGGCGGTGTCGTCCTCTTCGGCGCGTCGGAACAGGACGCGGTTGGTCGCGTCCATCACGGCGGCTGCGGCCGCCGCAACGTGCGTGGTGCGAACGGGGACGGCCCCGATGTAACGGGTGCCTTCCATTTCGGGGTCCCGCAGGGCGACGAGGATGACGTCAGCATCGAACGCGTGCATGGACTTGATGCCGACGAAACGGAAGGGCGGGGTGTCCGTCACCTGGCGGATCGCATCCAGGGTGGCCAGCGCGGCCAGGCGGATCTCGATGGTCTCCGTGCCAATTCCCTCGGCTTCCGCCACGTGGGATTGACCTTCGAACGCCACCTCGACGCTCACGCGCACGCGCGAGCCGGGCTGTCTCTCGGCCCGGGCCGCCACGAAGCGGACTCTCCTGTCGTGAGAGACCGAATCGAGCTCAGGGGAGGTGGCCTTCGATGTGGCCAACGATACTCCTTTGCCTCGGTTGCAGGAACGTTCCTCAGCCGCTGCGATGGTGCCGGAGACGAAACTACGGGCACCATATCGCGCACGGCGGCGCGGCGCCATACACGAGGCCCGCTGCAGGCCCGGTGGCCGCCCCGGACGGGCTGGCGACGCTCCCGCCAGGGGATCACATTGCTTGCATGACACGTGCCGAATCAGCCTCTGGAGCTCCCGTGCTCTACGTTCCCGGAGTTTCGGGGCGCAGCGCCGGTGAGATCCTCGTGCTCGACGACGACGAGACGCGGCATCTGAGAGCGCTGCGAGCGCAGTCCGGCACCGGGGTCCGCCTCACCGATGGGGCCGGATCGATGTGGGCTGGCCGTCTGACCGCTCTTCGGGGCCGCACGGCCGAATGCGTGCTGGAGGGAACGTGCCGTTCCTCTCCACGGCTGCCGGTGGAGCTCGCCTTCGCGGTGGGCAACAAGGCGCACGTGCTGTGGCTCGTGGAGAAGGCTACCGAAATGGGCGTCGGAGGCCTGCAACCGCTGGAGGCGACCCGCTCCAGGTCGGTGACGGATGCCGGTCGCTCACCGGCGTTCTGGGGCAAGGCGAGGCGACGGGCCGTCGCCGCCATGAAGCAGAGCGGAGGCGCCTGGCTGCCGGAGATAGGCCCTCCGTCTTCGGTCCAGGAGTACGTGGAGGCGATCGGCCGACGGGGGCGGGCCGAGCTGTCGTTGAAAGTCAGACTGGACGGCGCCGGCGATGCGTTGCTCCGGGTGCTCGGTCCGTGGGACGGCATCGGCCGAGTGGCACTGGTCGTCGGACCCGAAGGCGGCTGGAGTCTGGAGGAGATGGACCGATTCGACGCGGCCGGATTCCTGCCGGCCAGCGTGGGTCGACTGGTCCTCCGGTTCGAAACGGCCGCGCTGGCCGGGCTGGCCGTACTGGCCCAGCACATCCCTGACGACGGGGCCGCGACCGGCGGGCCGTCGGACGGATCATCTGGAGGTTAGCCGATGGGCAGCGACGATTGTCTCTTCTGCCGTATCGTCCGTGGGGAGATCCCCGCCGACATCGTGGCCGAAGGCGACTCCTGGCTCGCGTTCAGGGACATCCAGCCGCAGGCTCCGGTTCACGTGCTGGTGATACCGCGCCGTCACGTGGAAGGCGTGGGCTCGCTTGGAGAGGAGGACCGCGACCTGGCCGGCGAGCTTCTGTTCGCGGCGGCCCAAGTGGCGAGGAGCGAGGGGATCGCCGAAACGGGCTACCGGGCCGTGACCAACGTGGGAGAGCGGGCCGGGCAGAGCGTGTTTCACCTGCACGTTCACGTCCTCGGCGGGAGACGAATGCGGTGGCCGCCCGGCTGATCGCGAGGGTCCATTGAACCTCCCGGACGAGTTCGATCGGGCGGAGAGGCACGCTTTGCAGGTCCTGGAGTTCCCGCGAGTCCTGACGCGGATCGCGGAGTACGCGACGTCCACGCCAGGACGGGCGGACGTGCTCGCCCTCCGCCCGTGGACGGAGCCGGCAGCCGTGAGCGAGGCCCTCGCGGCGACCGACGAGATGCTGGGTCTGGTCCTTCGACTCGAGCGGTGGTCTCCCGCACCGATCCCGGACCTGGCGCGGGTGGTCAAGAAGGCGGGCGTAGAGGGCGCGGTGCTCGATGCCGAGCAGCTGGCGAGCGTCCTGGTTCTCCTGCGCTCGTCGCGCATCGTCCGGGCGGATCTCGGACGGTTCCCGCAAGAGCTGCCCCGACTGGCTGCGCTCGGCGATCGCCTGATCCGCCTCCCCGACGTGGAATCGAGCCTCGATCGGTCGCTCGACTCGAACGGAGGGCTCGCAGACTCGGCGTCTCCCGAACTCAGCCGGATTCGAAAGTCCCTGCGTGGAAGCCGGTCGGACCTCGTGCGTCGTCTGGAGCGCTACGTGCGACGGCTTCCCGAGCGTCTGCAGGTTCCGGATGGCTCCGTGACACTGCGATCAGGCCGCTACTGCGTGCCGGTGCGACGGGAAGGCATGTCTCTGGTCGGCGGAATCGTGCACGACGAGTCATCGACCCATCGGACCGTCTTCGTCGAGCCGCCTGAGGCGATCGAGCAGATGAACCGGATCGCCGAGCTCGAGCGAGCCGAGATGCGCGAAACAGGGCGGATTCTGGCGGAGCTGACGGGGCTCCTCCGTCCATCGGTACCGTCCCTGCTGGACACCCTGTCGGCGCTCGCCCGCACCGACGCCCTGCACGCCCTCGCCCGCTATGCCCTGGCGCATGGGGGCAGCCGGCCGGAGGTCTCGCGAGACCCGGTGGACGGAGAGCCATACCGGGCCGTGGATGTGAGGCATCCTCTGCTCGAGATCGGAGAAGAGCCCGTCGTTCCATTCGACCTGAATCTCCAGGCGGACGAGAGGGTTCTTCTGATCAGCGGACCGAACGCAGGGGGAAAGACCGTTCTCCTGAAGGCGATCGGGCTGGCTTCGGTGATGGCACAGTCCGGCATCATCCCGCCCGTCGGTGCGGGCACGCGCCTTCCGCTGTTCACCTCGTTCCATGCGCTGATCGGCGACGAGCAGTCGATCCAGGCCTCCCTGTCGACGTTCAGCGCCCAGGTCGAGGGCCTGCGTCGGATCCTCGAGAGCGCGGACCGGAACTCCCTCGTCCTGGTGGACGAGCTGGGCGGCAACACGGATCCGGCCGAAGGGAGCGCGCTTGCGGCGGCCGTGCTGCTGCGCCTCGCGGGCCAGGCCGGGCTTTCGGTCGCGACCACACATCTGGGCGAGCTGAAGGACCTGGCGGCGCACGAGAAGTCGATCGTCAATGCCTCGCTCCAGTTCGACACGCACGCGATGCGTCCCACGTTCCGGCTGATCCGGGACCGTCCGGGGCGAAGCTATGCTCTCGAGATCGCGGGCCGTCTCGGCCTTCCGGAGGAGGTCCTGACGGTCGCCCGCTCCCGGTTGACGGGTGGGGAGCGTCGCGTCGAGGCGCTGCTCAAGGACCTGGAAGAGCGGACGGCGGAAGCGAGCCGCCTTGCGGCTGAGGCCGGTGCTGCCGCCCGCAGGGCGGCGGCGGCCGAACGGCGGCTCGCCGAGTCGGAGGAGCGCCTGGAGGAGCGGGAGAAGCGGATCGAGCGGGAGGCGAGGAAGCACGAGGAAAGGTACCTGCTCGAAGCCCGTCGCGACGTGGAAGCGGAGCTCGAACGTCTCCGCGAGCTCGCCGCGAGGCTGTCGTCCGGCGAGCTGGTTTCGAAAGACAGCGTGGACTCCAACGCGCGGGCGGCCCGGTCCCGCGTGGAGGAGATGCTGCGCGAGAGCCGCCTCGCGGCCTCCGGGCAGAGTGTGCCCGATCCCCCCGCCCTCCACCCTGTCACCGTGGGTGAGCGCGCGCGGTCGCGATCCCTGGATCTGGCGGGAGAGGTGCTGGAGGTCCGCGGACAGGAAGCCACCCTGGAGTCCGGAGGAATGCGAATCAGCCTGCCGCTCACGGACCTGGTGCCCGCCGGGGACGCGTCGTTGGATCGAGCCCCGACCGCCTCACGGCCGCTGCCGGAGATCGCTCCGACGACGGAGATCGATCTTCGCGGGCTGCGCGTGGACGAGGTGGAGGCGGCGCTGGCGCAAGGACTGGACGCGGCGTTCGTCAACGAGGTGCCCAGCCTGCGCATCATCCACGGCAAGGGAACCGGCGCGTTGCGGGAGGAAGTCGCAAGGGTCCTGGGTGCGGACGGCCGGGTGAGGTCGAGGCGACCGGGAGGTTTCCAGGAAGGGGGCTCCGGCGTTACCGTAGTCGAGTTCACGAGTCTCACCGGTTGAGCGGAGGACGGGCAAGAGATTGAGGTGTGTCGCGGCTACCCTGGCGAAGGGATCAGCGAACGCTGATGGTTAGTGATGCGCTGGTTCAGGAAATCCGGGAGCGCGCCGATATCCTGGAGATTACCGGCGAGTTCGTCCAACTGAAGCGGTCCGGAAAGACCTACCGAGGCCCCTGTCCCCTGCACGGCGGAGAGGGGCCGAATTTTTCGGTGGACCCCGCGCGCGGGATATTCAAGTGTTTCGTGTGCGGCGAAGGCGGCGACGTGTTCTCGTTCCTCATGAAACACCTCGGCCTCGACTTCCCGTCGGCGGTGCGCCAGGTCGCGGCCCGGGTCGGAGTGGAGATCCCCGAGGACTCGGAGCCCAGGGAAGACCCGCACGCGCACCTGCGCGAGGCCGTCGCGTTCGCCGACGAGTGGTTCAGGGCGATGCTCCTCGATCCATCGGCCGGCCGGCCGGCTCGCGAGTACCTGTCCGCAAGGGGAGTGGAGCCGGATCTCGCGGAGGACTGGGGACTCGGTTTCGCGCCGGACGCCTGGCGCCAGTTGCGCGACGCGGGCCTCGCGCGCGGGTTGACGGACGAGAACCTGCTGGAGGCGGGACTCCTGGCCACCAGCGAGAAGGCGGACGCACCCTACGACCGGTTCCGGAACCGGGTGATGTTCGCGATCCAGGATCTGCGGGATCGACCGATCGCCTTCGGCGGCAGGGTCCTCGGAACGACGGACGAGCAGGCTCCCAAGTACATCAATTCACCCGAGACGCCGATCTTCCACAAAAGCCGCACGCTCTACGGACTGAACCGGGCGCGGCATGCGATTCGGAGGGAGGAGCACTCGCTGGTCACCGAGGGCTTCATGGACGCGCTGTCGCTCCACATCGGAGGCTTCCCGACGGCCGTCGCGCCTCTGGGCACGGCGCTCACCGCGGAGCAGGCGGATCTGCTGAAGCGATACGCGAATCGAGTGTACCTGCTGTACGACAGCGACGCGGCCGGACTCCGCGCGACCTTCAGGGCCGGGGACGTGCTGCTGGCGGCCGGCTGCCACCCGATGGTCGTCAGCTTCCCGCCCGGCGAGGATCCCGATTCCGTCCTCAGGCGCGAAGGTGCCGACGCGCTGCGGGGGTACATCTCGGACGCGGTGGACATCCTGGAGCGCAAGCTGCAGATACTGGAGCGCCAGGGCTATCTCGACAGCATCGAGGGGAAACGTCGGGCCGTGGACGGATTGCTCAGCACACTTCGCTCGGTCAGGGACCCCGCGCTGCTCGACATCTACCTGGGTCGGGCGGCCGAGCGCACCGGGGTGAGGCGCGACACCCTGGTCGGCGAAGTGGCTCGCGAGCGCCAGGTGCCCAGGGGGCGCCCGTCGGCCGGGGCTGGCGGGCGGTCCACGACCGGGGCGGTCGAAGACGAGAGGCGGACGATGGACCCGGCCGAGCGCGCGCTCCTGCTCCTGGTGGCGAGAGATCGGGCCCTGCTGGAGGTGGCGGTCGAGGGCGGCCTGGAGGACCGGCACTTTCGAGACGCCGCCCTGCGGCGCATCTATCAGGCCCTGTTGATCGCCGGCGACGAGCGGCCGGGTCTGTCCCCCGAGGACGACCTCGCGTGGCAGGAACTGCTCGAGGACGACACGGAGGTGGTGCATCCGCGGGACGCCTTCGACGAGACGGTGAGGCGGATCGTGCACCGCGCCAAGCTGGACCGACTCGCCCAGATCGACCGGGAGCTGGACCTGGCGGAAGAGGATCAGGCGAGGAGACTGCTGGTCGAGAAAGAAGAGGTGGCCCGGGAGCTGAGGGGGGCAGGGGTCTCCTTGAGCTTCCTGCGCCGCTATTCGGACAGGGTCCGCACCTGAGCGAGGGGACGGACCGGACGAACACCAGAGACGGGGAGGCAATGGAAGGCAATACGGTCGAGAGCCTGCTGCAACTGCAGGAGATGGACAACGTGATCGCGAGCCGGCAGGCGCGGCTCCGGGCCCTTCAGGTCGAGGCCGATCAGCTCGTTTCCGAGTTGAAGCAGCTCGAGAAGGAGAAGCTGTCGCGAAGTGCGCGACTGGAGGAGGTGGAGACGGACCTCCGGCACGCCGAACGAACGGTCCAGGCCGGGCGGGCGACTCTGAAGCGACTCCAGGGTCGCGCCCAGGAAGTGCACAACATGAGGGAGCACGCCGCGGCCCGCGCCGAGGTCGATGCGGCGCGCCAGAACCTCGAAGCCGCTGAAGACGATCTGCTGGACGCGATGCAGGATCAGGAGACGGCCCGCTCGGCCCTGACCGACCTGGAAGGCGACATCGCCAGCCGCGAACAGGAGTACGGGGATCGTCTCGCCGAGCTCGATGCGGAACGCAAGCGCCTCGAGGAAGAGATCGCGATCGGACTCGACAAGCGGAGCAACCGGGCGCTGCGGATCGACGAGAGCGCCCGCACACTGTACGACATGGTTCGGCGCGGACGGACGGACAGTCCGCTGGCGCCCCTGCTCGACGGTGTCTGTGGCCACTGCTACACGGCGATCCCGTTGCAGACGCAGCAGGTCATCCGCGCGGGCCGGGTGCTCGTCGTGTGCGAGACATGCGGCGTCATCCTGCACGTCACGGAGTGACCCCCGGGCGCCGCTCGTCGGGTCCGCCGGCTGCCCGGAAGGTCAGTCCTTGAGCCGGCGGGGCGGTGGGCCGCGCCGCTGGATCCTGCCGCTCCCGTTGTCCGACGAGAGGGTGGCCGGCCTGTCGGCATCGCTCGGGATTCCCGAAGACGTTTGCCGGGTTCTGCTGCGGCGCGGCATCGAGTCGCCGGATGAAGCCCGCGCCTTCCTGAAGCCTCACCTGTCGAGAGTACACTCTCCCCACGACCTTCCGGACATGCGGCCGGCCGTCGAGCGCGTCGAACGCGCGCTGGCCGGTGGGGAACGAATCCTCGTGCACGGCGACTACGACGCCGACGGGATGTCGGGAGCGGCGCTGCTCACCCTGGGTTTGCGAGAGATCGGCGGGGACGCGGAGGCCTTCGTCCCCCACCGGACGCGTGATGGTTACGACCTGTCGGACGTCGGGATCGCGCGCGCCGTAGAGCTGGGGGCCACCCTGATCGTGACGGCGGACTGTGGGGTCACCGCGTACGAGGCAGTGCGCACGGCGGCATCGAAGGGGATCGACGTCGTGATCACCGACCATCACCGACCGGGCGAGGGCCTGCCCGAAGCCGTGGCGGTGGTGAATCCCATGCTTCGTGGGAGCCGCTACCCGTTTCGCGATCTCTCCGGCGTCGGCGTCGCTTTCAAGCTTCTGACCGCCCTGTACGAGCGCGCCGGAGTGGATGCGACGAGACTGAATCAGCACCTGGATCTCGTCGCCCTGGGCACGGTGGCCGACCAGATGCCGCTCGCGGGCGAGAACCGGGTCCTGGTCCGCGCCGGCTTGCGGGCCATGGAGAGAAGCCGCAAGCCGGGACTGCGATCGCTGCTCTCCAACGCCGGCCTGCGGCCCGATCAGCGGCTCGATGCGGAGCACATCTCCTTCCGGCTCGCCCCGAGGCTGAACTCGGTCGGTCGGATGGGGGAGGCGGATTCCGGACTGCGCCTGCTTCTGGCCACGGACGTCCAGGAGGCGCAGCGCCTCGCCGACCATCTCGAGCGCCAGAATTCGGAGCGGCGGTTGACCGATGCCCGCGTGTACGAGGAGGTGAAACGGCAGCTGAAGGCGCGGCTCCGAGACGAGGACCGGGCGGTGGTTTTGTGGGGGGACGATTGGCACCCCGGCGTCATAGGCATCGTGGCGTCGCGTCTCGTGGAGAAGACGCACAGGCCTTCCGTTGTCATCTCGTTCGACGGGGAGGTGGGACGCGGCTCCGGCCGTTCGGTCGAGGGCTTTCACCTGTTCAACGCCCTCCAGGAGTGCGAGTCCCTGCTCGAACGGTTCGGTGGCCACCGCATGGCGGCCGGCCTCACGGTCCGCAGGGATCGAGTCGAGGAGCTCGCGGAGCGGATCCGGGAGATGGCCCGGCGGGATCTGTCCGAGCGCGACGCGGTTCCGGAGCTGCAGCTCGATCTGGAAGTGCCTCTGAGCCGGCTCGGTCGGGATCTGCTCGACTGGCTGAACCACCTCGCTCCCTTCGGCTCCGGGAATCCGCAACCGATCCTCGTGGTGAGGGGCGTGGAGCTGGATCGGACGTCGCGGGTGGGAGCGGACGGCGGGCACCTGCGAATGCAGCTCGTGGACGACGGTAAGCGGTTGCCGGCGATCGGCTTCGGACTCGGACGCCGTCTGCAGGAGGCACGGTCGGCCGGCCGGGCCGATGTGGCGCTGGAGATCGCCGAGAACACGTGGAACGGGCGGCGCGAGGTACAGGCGCGGGT
>CANPVW010000239.1 GCA_947581745.1 Candidatus Benthicola azotiphorus | reverse complement strand
GGATCATCGTTCGCACCAGTTGCCGAAACGTCCCTTCGGTGTGAAGCTCGAGCCTCGACTCCGCGAGATTCAACGTCAGGAGACGACCCCGGAACGTCTCCAGAGAGACGACACCATCCAGCCTGGGTAGCCCCTCTGGCAATATGCTCATCACATCCCAGATGCCTACCGCGTGGTCGACCACAGTCTGACCGGCCAGATCCAGAGAAACATCATCGCACAAAGGCCACTCCACGCGTTCGCCGGACATGCGGAAGCCCACGCTTCGGCCTGCAGGTGCGCAGGGGATGTCCTCGGCGACACGCGGTGCCAGAAGCGTCTCGCCGCCGCCGCTGTCGAACAGAAGCCGCAGAGAGTCTCCGTGCAGCCTGCCCGTCACGGTTACCAGACGTCCGACGTAGGGTTGCAGCTGCAGGACGGTCGGACGGTCCGAAGAGACTTCGGCCTGGTCGGAGACAGGTCCCGGCTCGCAGGCGCCCACGCATGTGATCAAGGCTAAGAACAACAAGCGAGAGTGATGTCGTCTGCTCATCGAGGTTAGTGGCCTCCTGACGGCCAGCACCTGAACTGCGCGCCAACTCTGTTTGATTGTCTACCACTCCCACCGCGTCATCTCGAGACGCGTGTCAGGGCAAACTCCCCTCCAAGACCTGGTAGTGTGAGGCCGTCGTGTCCCACCGCTTCAGGACTGCCTGGGCAACGTCTGGAACGTAGCTCTGCTCGTAGTTCTCACCTTGGAAGTCTACAACGCTCTGTATGGAATCGAAGGTCATGATCGTGACGAACTCTACTTCGGACTCATGGTCACGGCGGAGGACTTCAATCCCTCGGTAGCCTTCGATCGACTTCGCCTCGATACCTGGGATGACAGTCCCGCTCAGGACGCTCCAGTAGCTCTGAGCGTTTTCGATCGTGGTCCAGCCGTGCCAAATGCGCTTAACAGCCATCGATCAAGCTCCCGGCCGGAGTCTCGTTCAGATAGATCCCATTAGAACCTGATTCATCCCAACGGTCAGCGCCTGAGCTGTGCGCTGATGTTAGGTGGACTGCGGCTGGACCTACCAACACACACCCGCCGCGGTGCGAAGATATGTGTCGGACGCCAACTGGTTCAGCATGAAGTCCGCAACGTCCGCACGGGAAATGCGCACCGTCAATAGGAAGCTTCCGGCGTGGCGACCATGACGACAGCGACCTCGCTTCCCGCCATTTGTCAGCACCGCAGGTCGCACGATCACCCACTCCACGTCACTCCCCGCGACCATCCGTTCCTGCCGCGTCTTGTCCCAGAAATAGAAAGGCAAAATCACCGGAATGACAAAGAACGTGTAGTACAGGCCCATGCGTCCGGCGCTGTCTCCGATGCCGAGAGAAGTCTGGCAGACCAGGCGCGGGACACCGTGAGTGTCCATGGCGCGCAGAATGTTCCTGGTCCCTTCGGAGAGGATGCGAGTTGGATAGAAGAACCGCTTGTGACCAAGGGCGGACAGCACGGCATCCTGGCCGCGAACGGCAGCCTCGACGGCAGCCTCGTCGAGCACGTCACCCTGAGTGACCGTCAGTTGCGGATGGTCGACCTGAAGCCGTGACGGATCTCTTACGAGTGCCGTGACCACGTAACCACGCTCCAGAGCCTGCGTGACGAGCTGACGACCCGTCCCACCAGTCGCTCCGACGATCAGGAGCCGCGAGGGATTCTGGCGCGGTCCTCCACTCGAGGGAGTCGTGTGCGAACGGTGCCCCATTCGTGCCAGCGCGGCTGAAAGAACGATTGCGTACGACATGAACGACAGAAGAAGCGTCATGTTCAGATTCTCTCGTCCGGTATGGCCGGGCGCCCCCTTGACGTGAGGCCTCAAGTGAGTGGGCGCGATTTCCTACCTACTCACAATCCTGGCTCATCACGTGGCGGGATTCGTCCAGGCGGTCTGGCGGGACTCTGCGGGCGAACCAGTGCGCCGCTACGTCACCTGATCAATCTCCGTCCCATCTGGCTTCGGCTTGCACTCCATGTGTTCGTGCGTTTCAGTCTGAATCACGCGCTCAAAACCCAGACGCCGATACAACTCGATCGCTCGAATGTTCTTCAACCCAGTTCGGAGAATCACCTTCTTCCGCTGCGCATGCGCCTGCGCGAGTGTGTCTCGAAGTACTTGTGTTCCGATACCGCGGCCCTGGTATTCCGGCTCAATTTGAATCTCACCTATTTCGATGGCATCGGTATGTTCGAACAGCTGAACCATGCCCACACGAGCATCATCGATTTCGATCGCACAAATCTCGCCGCATTCTAAACAGGCTGCGAAATGACGCTGGTGCCGATCCTCATCCCAGCCACCCCATGTTGCAACAAAGAGATCGCGGTATGCGGCTCGGCGCAGCTTCTCAAGCCACGCCTCATCCTCAGATCTCGTTGGAATCAAGCGATAACGCATGATAGCTGCCACTGCGAACTGTCCGCGCCTAACGGTCGGCGCCTGAGCTGCGCGCCGGCCTCGTTTGATTTTCTCGTATCCTCACCGTGTCAACTGCAGACGCGTGTTAGTCGACGGCATTCTATCCGACGCGCACACGGCGCGTGTCATGTCTGACGGGCCTGGGTCAGCCTGCGATCTGGTGCTTCCGCACGAGGTTCCTGAAGCGGGTTGCACTGACATAGTGGTCCGAAAGCAGTTCGCCATTCCAGAGGAGGCTGAAGACTCCGTAGTACGAGGGCGCTCTCTGGGCCAGCTCAGGTGTGTCGAGCACTGTCACACGCAACTCCAATCCAAGCTCCGAGGCGACGTCCTGGAGGTCGCTGACTGACTTCGGCAGGTAGGGACATTGGGCACTGTACACGATATGGAGGCCCGGGTACTGGGCACGGTTGGTTTCGATGGAACGAAGGCGCGGCGCGGGCCCCGGCCGAAGTCTATGCGTCAGGAGCGCGAATCGGTCGGCTTGGGCAATCTGTTCAAAGCCCGTCCGTTCAAAGATGCGGGCGCCCGCCATCCACGGCCCCTCGCTCGCCAACGCCGCCACACCGAACGCGCTCGCCCTCTCGCCTTGCGCCAGGCACGCTTGGATCAAGCGCGTACCGAGACCACCGATCTTCTGCCCGCGAGGATACACCCATAGGCAGTGCACGAAGAGCCAGCCCGCAGCGTCGACCGGGCGCCAGGCGTACTCGCCGGGTACGTACTCCAGAAAGGCGAGAGGCCTACCCATCTTGTCTCTGAAGAGGAGGTAGCGAAGGCCCTCATCGAATCGCTTGCGGAGCCATTCGTTCTTCGGCTCGAACCCCGGGTGGTCCGGGTTGGTGATACAGCCTATCCCGCAGCTTCGCAGGCTGTCGGGACCTACGAGGTCAAGAGTGATGCTGGCCTGTTCGACGGTGCCCATGTAAAGCCCTCTTCCACAACCGTTCTGATGCCTGACCGCCAGCGCCTAGCTGCGCGCCGACCAGGATCGATTGCTTCGTATCCTCACCGCGTTAGCTCCAGGCGCGTGCTGGAAAGCACAGCCCTCCGCGCGCATGGCCGGTCTAGGATCCGGTCCTAGCGACATACATTCCCCGACCGATGAGACCCTCGGGATCGTAGTCAACACTGTCGAAGCCTGCTTCCGCAAAGGAGGAGAGGATCTCATCGCGCGTAAACAGACCGAGCTCGTGCGTTTCCTCGCGGTGCTCGACGCCCTCGGGTGTCCCGATGAGGTAGTGGAAGCGCAGCACCGAGACATGCCCGCGCACGGACGAGTGGCTCATTCGAACGACCCGCAGGTTCTCCGACTCCGCGGTGTGAACGTACACCCGACCAGGATTCCACTCATCAGGCGACAACCACGGCTCGACGAGCGCTATCCCCCCTGAGCGCAGATGGGCACGAAATGAGGACAATGCGGCCCGAAGCCGTTCGAGGTTCGAGACATACGCAATCGAGCCGAAGAGGCAAAGCACAGCGTCGTAAGACTTGCCGAGCGAGAACTCGGTCATGTCCCGCTGCCAGAAGCTTGAGCCCGGCAGCTTCGCACGAGCGATCTCGTTGAAGCCCGGCTCGATGTCCAGGCCATCGACCTGGTATCCGTGCTCGCAATGGAGATAGCGAGCGTGCTCGCCGGTCCCGCAGCCGACATCCAGAATGTCGTGTGCGCCGGGAGCCGTCTGGTCCAAGAGGGCCGCAACTGCGGCCGACTCTACCGAGTAGTCCTTGAAGGAGCCATAGATGAGGTCATACAACTCGGGCGACTGAGTGAACATCTCCTCTCCCAGCCTTCTCATCTACCGACCGGTGAATCGTGGACGGTGCTTTCTGACGACTCTGGAATTCTGTTGCGCACCCCAAGGTGCCGACGGCAAGCGCAGCGCGCGACCCTCAGGTCTGCTCGGGGAGTATCTTCTTCGCATGTCCATTCTGAATCCGGCCCAGGCGATGGGCATCGAGACACCCGAAGAGCGTTTACTTATCGCCCCGGTCGGGCTGCATGGACCGCCTCGGCGCATTCGAACGCAATTGTGCGGAAGGCGGGGCTCTCCCCATCCCAGTGCAACGTACTTCGAATCCTGCGACACGCAGGGGACGAGGGTCTGAGCCGTAACGGAATCGGGGAGCGGATGGTCACGCACGCTGGTCTGAGTACCTCGTCTCTACCACTCTCCCCCTCGCGTTTTCCATGCCTCTTCGTTCACACCTCGCGCAATCAACCAAGTTCCCAGACCAAGCATCGCTAGAAGCATGGGAAGAAACAGCCAGTCGTAGGCGTACGCTGGCGCGAGAACGAAAAGGAAGTTCCGCACGAGAAACGCGGCGCCACCCAGCGCCAGCAGAGCCCCGAGGGTTCTGGGAGCGTAGCCGGAGATGAAGAACAGATATCCGTAGATCAGTGATCCGACTCCCCCAAACGCCATGAGGACGCCGCTGGCGAAGCTGTAGAACTTGAGAGAGAGCAGCGTCAGGGCGCTCAACTGATCGCCGGTGAAGGCACTGAGGTAGGCATCTCCCCCGACGAGCAGAAGCGGCGCGAGATAGAAGAGCTCCGCCACGGCGAACACGGCGACCCCCACCAAGCCAAAGAAGGCCGCGAGCAACGCGAGGCTTCTCTGAACCGGCCGCAGCAGTACGTAGAAGATCAGTACGAGGCCGATGTTGCACAGACCCTCCAACAGATAGGCCGCGAATCCTAGTCGGAAAAGGAAGTTCAGAGAGCGGATCTTCTCCACGGTCGCAGCGGCGTCTGTCGCAACGGTCACCATGGCGGGAGCGTACAACTCACCGAACCCGCCCGCGATCAGTGAAACGAAGAGCAGAATCCCTGCGATTCGGGTCAATCCCCTGAGCGAGAGATCTCTCATGCCTCCCCCTTCAGCTTGCCTAGAAACCTGAGATCATGCGGAATTCGCCCCGTCGCCTGACG
>CANPVW010000238.1 GCA_947581745.1 Candidatus Benthicola azotiphorus | reverse complement strand
CTCCGTTTTCAGGATGAGTTCGTCCGGCACAAGGTTCTGGATCTCGTGGGCGACCTTTGCCTCGTCGGTGCGCCGATCCGGGGACACGTCATCGCGGAGAGGCCGAGCCACCGGGGAAACGTCGCCGTGGCTCGCCGTCTCAGGAACTTGCTGGCGCGGTCCGCCGACGGCGGTCCCGTGCTCGACATCAATCGGATCCTCGAGTACATACCTCATCGTTACCCGTTCCTGCTGATCGATCGGGTTCTCGAGTTCGAGGGAGGAAAGCGGATCCTCGGCCTCAAGAACGTCACGATCAACGAGCCGTTCTTCCAGGGGCATTTTCCGAATCACCCGATCATGCCCGGAGTCCTGATCGTCGAGGCGATGGCCCAGGCCGGTGGACTGCTCCTGATGAACGAGTTCGAAGACCCGCAGTCCAAGGTCGTCTACTTCATGTCCCTGGACGGCGTCAAGTTCCGGCGACCGGTGATGCCCGGAGACCAGCTCCTGTTCGAGCTTCGGATGCTGCAGTTGCGCGGACGTACGTGCCGCATGCAGGGAGAAACGAGGGTAGGGGGAGAAGTGGTAGCAGAAGCCACCATGATGGCGCGCGTGATGGACAAGTGAGCGGCGAGAGACGAATGACAGATCGACACACGCTGGCCCCTTCGAACGTGCATCCGACCGCAATCGTGGACCCCGAGTCCGACATTCCGGAGTCCGCCTCGGTCGGACCCTACTCGATCATCGGGCCCGGGGTCGTGATCGGGGAGCGGGTGGCGATCGATTCCCACGTCCTGATCGAACGGGACACGGCGGTCGGCGACGATTGCCGCATCTGCAAGGGGGCCGTCCTCGGCACCGATCCGCAGGACCTGAAGTACGCGGGCGAGAAGACAACGCTCGTCGTGGGATGCCGCACGACCATCAGGGAGTATGCGACTCTCAACCGCGGTACGATCGACGCGGGAACCACCGTCGTCGGCGACGATTGCCTCATCATGGCTTACGCACACGTCTCGCACGACTCGAGGGTGGGCAATCAGGTCATCCTCGCAAACTCCGTGAACATGGGCGGACACGTGACCATAGAGGACTGGGCGATCGTGGGCGGCGTCACGGCGATCCACCAGTTCGTGCGCATCGGTTGCCATTCGTTCGTCTGCCCCAGGACGTGGCACCGTACGTGATGGTCGCCGGAAGCCCGTGCAGCGCGTATGGTCTCAACCTCGTCGGCCTCCGGCGTCGCGGATTCAAGAGGGACACGATGCGCCAGATCAAGGAGGCCTACCGGCTCATCTTCCAGTCCGACCTCAACGTGTCACAGGCGCTCGACCGCCTGACCGAGCGTGACGACCTGACGCCCGAGGTCGAGCACATGATAGCTTTCATCCGGTCCAGCGAGCGTGGCATAACGACATGAGCGCCTGCCGCGTCGGCGTCATCGGCGTGGGCCGCCTCGGATCTGCACACGCACGCATTCTGGGCGAGATTCCGGACTGCGAGCTGATCGGCGTCGCCGACATCGATCCCGGACGCGCACGCGAGGTGGGTGACCGCCTGTCCGTGGATTCCCTCGAAGCCTCCAAGCTGGTCGAACGATGCGACGCGGTGGTCGTAGCGGTCACGACGTCGGCGCATCATTCCGTCGCCCTCATGGCCCTGGAATCGGGGTGCCACGTCCTCGTCGAGAAGCCTCTCGCCCCGACACTGGACGAAGCGGACGACCTGATTCGGACGACTGACCGGCTGGGTCTATTCCTGGCGGTCGGCCACGTGGAACGGTTCAATCCGGCGATTCGTGCGGTGCGACCGCTTCTGGACGACCCGAGATACGTCTCGTCTCAGCGACTTGCGGTCTTTCAGCCGCGCGGGACGGACGTCCCCGTGATGCTCGACCTGATGATCCACGACATCGATCTCGTGCTGGGCCTGGTCGACAGTTCCGTGACGTCCGTCGACGCGGTGGGGATACCGGTTCTCACGGACTCCGTCGACATGGCCACGGCGCGTATCCGGTTCGCTAACGGCGCCTGCGCCGACATCAGCGCCAGCCGAGTGTCGGCCGAGCGTACGCGGGCGCTCAGGCTGTTCCAGCCGTCGGGTTACTTCAGCCTCGACCTGGCCGCGGGAGATGGGGAGTACCTGCGACGGAAGCCGGGAATCGGATTGGCGGAGCTTGCACGATCCCGTGAACCCGCAGGACTGTCGCTCGCTGACATCGTCGAGAGGGTGCCGATCAAGGGAGACTGCGCCGAACCCCTGCGACTGGAGCTGGAAGCGTTTCTGGGCACCATACGAGGCACCGGCGGCGGCGCCGTGTCAGCCGCAGAGGGCAGAGCCGCACTGGAGATCGCCCTTCGAATTGAAACCGAAATCGAGGGATCGGCCTATGTCCCTGCACAAGATCCGCGAGGAGCGTAAGAAGCTGGGCTCGGGCGTCAAGCGAGGTCCGCGAACCCTGACTCTGGTGATCCTCCTGATCCTGGTGTTCCTGCTCATGGGGTACCTCAACCGGTTTGTCTAACCCGACGATATTCCTCGCCGCAGGTGAGCAGTCAGGCGACCTGCACGGCGCGGAGCTGGCCCGTGAGCTGAGGCGCCGCTTGCCCGGTGCGCGCCTCTACGGTCTGGGGGGAAGCAGGATGGCATCCGCCGGCGTCGAGCTTCTGGCCGATCTGGACCGGCTGGCGGTGCTCGGCTTCGCGGAGGTGATTCGGCACGTACCGGACCTCGCGGGGCTCAGACGGCAGGTTCGCCGTTTCCTGATCGAGCGTGACGTGGACCTTCTCGTCCCCATCGACTACCCGGGCTTCAACCTTCCCCTCGCCCGGTTTGCTCACGGGAAGGGGATCCGGGTCCTCTACTACATCGCGCCGCAGGTCTGGGCCTGGCACGAATCGCGTGCACGAAAGCTGGGGAATCACACAGACCTCGTTTGCGTCGTCCTCCCGTTCGAGGCGGACCTTCTTCGGCAGTGGGGCGTGCACACTATCTTCGTCGGCCACCCACTGCTCGACTCGTCGTCACCGTCGTCGACCCCTCGCGACCCCGCGCATCCACGACTGTCGCTCTTCCCCGGGTCTCGCCTTCAGGAGGTCCGGCGCCTCCTCCCGGTGTTTCTCGAAGCCGGGCGTCACCTGGCCCGTCGGTTGCCCGGATTGGAGGTGCAGGTGGCCCGCTCCCCGGATCTTCCACCGGGTGTGTACGGAGAGCTCGGCGAGGCCCGCCTCCTCGACGCCGCGACCGCCCTTGGTTCCGCCGATGCGGCGATCACCAAGTCGGGTACGATCACCCTGCAGCTGGCCCTCGCCGGCGTGCCCATGGTGGTGGGATACCGGGTGAACTCGCTTACCTACGCGATCGCGAGCAGGCTCATCACGGTCGATGACATAGCCCTCGTCAACCTCGTGGCCGGGCGTCGTGTGGTCCCCGAGCTCGTCCAGGACGAGGCGACCCCGGACGCCCTCGCTGCATCGACGCTCCCGTTGCTCGATGAACACGATCCCGCTCGAGCCCGGCAGATCACCGCGCTGAAGCAGGTGGTGGAGCGGCTCGGAACTCCGGGGGCGGCCGGACGGGTCGCTGACGAGTGCGTCCGCCTGATCTCCGCGGGGGGGCCTGCGTGAAGGTCGACCTGACGCTCGCGGCGGCCACCTTGCTCGGCCCCAGCCTCTTGAGGGCGCTGGGCGGATCGTGGAGGTTCCGGGAGGTGGACCGGGACGGCAGGCCTTCCGCGAAGCGCCACCGGGCAGGTCGGGGGATATACGCCCTGTGGCACGCCCAGCAGCTTCCATTGACGCTCAGGCACCGGACGGAGAACATCGCCGTGATCGTCAGTCAGCACCGCGACGGAGAGATCATCTCGAGGATGGTCGAAGGCATAGGGTACCGCACGATTCGTGGATCCAGCACGCGCGGAGGATCCGAGGCCCTGCGCGAGTTCATTGCTGCCGCCGCACAGGGCCACTCGCTGGCCATCACCACGGACGGGCCGCAGGGACCGGCCCGCCGTTGCAAGCCAGGCGCCATCCTGGCCGCAGCGAAGACCGGTCTGCCGATCGTGCCCGCAGCCGCTGCCGCTGTCCGCGCCTGGACTTTCGACAGCTGGGACCGGTTCCTCATCCCGAAACCGGGGTCGCTCGTGTTCCTCAGTTACGGCGATCCCATTCCCGTCCCCCCCGATCTGGGAGGCGAACCGATCGAGACCTGGAAGGCCAAGGTCACGAGTGCCCAGAATCGGGTGACCTCCGTGTGCGAGGCAGCCGTGGCAGCGGCTCGGGAGCGGGTCTGATGCACCCGGGAAGGGCAGTGGCGCGTCGGTTGGAGGCCCACGTCAGGAACGCGTGGGTGGCCGGACCGGGCAGGTCACTTCGCCTGGGGGCCGCCGGATACGCGACGGTCGCAGGCGTCCGTAACCTGCTCTACGACAGCGGGGTCCTCGCCAGCAGGCGGGCGCCCGTGCCCGTCGTGTCCGTGGGCGGCCTCACGATCGGAGGCTCCGGAAAGACGCCGGTCACGGCGGACCTCGCTGCCAGACTGTCACGCG
>CANPVW010000237.1 GCA_947581745.1 Candidatus Benthicola azotiphorus | reverse complement strand
CTGGCTCGTCGGCGCTGCCGTCCTCTGTCTTTGCCTCGATCGGATCCTGCTGCGCCTGGAGGCCAGGGGCTGGATCTTCTACCGACGAACCCGAGGTGTTCGCGGCGGTGCGATGTATCACGCTCAGGAGCTCGACTCGGTCTTCAACCCGGGCATGCTGCACGTGCAGGAGGCGCACGTGAAGCAGGAGCAGGAGGAGGATCAGTCGGGCGATCCGCCCACGGGCGATCGGCTGGGCCTGCCGTGAGGGCCGAGCCTCCTCCCCGCATCTACTTCTCCGCCTCGATCAGCGGCGGCCGCGACGATGCGCCGCACTATGCGGTCCTGATCGAGGCCCTTTCGGATCTCGGGGTCGTGCTCACGGAGCACATCGGAAGTCCGGACCTGTCCGATGGTGGGGAGGATGGACCCGGTGACCCGGAGATCTACGAACGGGACATGGCCTGGCTGCAAGAGGCCGACTTCGTGATCGCGGAGGTGACGACGCCGTCTCTCGGAGTCGGTTACGAGATCGCCCGCGCCGCGGGGCTGAACAAGCCGGTAGTCTGTCTCTTCCGTCCCGAGACCGGGCGTCGTCTGTCCGCCATGATCCGGGGGAATCCGGCAGCGCGGATACTGGAGTACAGCGCGGCCGGGGACATCCGAGCGGTGGCGGCCCGGGCGATCCGACTGGCCCGGGCGAGGAGACGGGAGTGAGGCGGGCAGCGCTCGTGGCCGCAGGTGTGGCCCTGGCATCGGCATGTATCGCTGGCGCGGGTGCAGGCCAGCAGGTGAAGGAGGAATGGCAGCCGGCGGAGGGCTACCTCCGAATCGGCCCGGAGCCCGAGAGGCGCATACCCATGAGCGAGACGGGATACGCGCTTCTGACGCCCGAAGGGCCTGCCGTGGGCATCGTCGTGTTCGTGGACTCGCGGCGCGATCCGGGCTGGGCAGAACCGGACGAAGACTCGTTCGATCGGGCGGCGCTGGGACGCGGCCTTGCAGTGCTCCATCTGACGACCGGAGACCCGCTGGACTTCCTGTTCGAGGAATCCGACGTGAGGTTGCTCGTCGACCGCCTGGAGGAATTGCTGGAGTCCAACCGACTCGACGGTGTGCCCGTCCATTTCGCGGGACTGTCGCTTGGCGGCACTCGCGCGCTGAGGGTGCGGATCTACCTCGAGACTCACGGCGCTGAGCACCGGGTCCGGCCGGGCGCCACGGCCGTCGTGGACGCGCCGCTGGACATGGAGCGCCTGTGGCGTTCGGAGGGGCAGGCGGTCGTTCGGAACTCCAATCCGGCGGCGGCGGACGAGGGACGCTGGGTCCGCTATCTGCTGCGCGAACACCTCGGCGGAAGCCCGGAGCAGGCCCGGGAACGATATGTCGCCTACTCACCGTACTCCTACTCCGCCCCGGGTGGCGGCAACGCCGTGCATCTGCTGAAGGTCCCGGTCAGCGCCTACCACGAGCCCGACATCGACTGGTGGATCGAGAATCGACGAAAGAGCTACTACGACATGAACTCGCTGGACCTGGCGGCGCTGGTGGCGGAGCTTCGAGCCTCCGGCAATCCGAGGGCTCGACTGATCACGACCCGGGACGCGCGGGAGGGCTTCGAATCCGGGAGCACCCCGCACACCTGGACCATCGTCGACAACCGAGACCTGGCTGATTGGTTCGTCGAGATGTCTGGAGGAGTCCGGGGGGATGGGGAATGAAGCGCGGACTGGTGTGGACGGGCGTCATCCTGGCGGCAACGGTGATCGACCTCGGTGTCCACTTCGCGACGCGCCTCGAGCCGGCGGGCGTTCTGTGGATCGAGGCTGCGATCTTCCTCGCGGTTGCCTTCGTCCTGTATCGATTGCTCCGCCGCGATCCGGCGTCCCCCGGTTGGCGGAGGGCCGTACAGGTGGTGCTCGTCGCGTCGTTCCTTCTCGGCGCACTCCGCTCGGCCATCTGGGCATCGGGACAGCCCGTGCCGGTCGCCAACGGGACCATCCTGGGCCTCGGCGTCGCGGCCTGGGTGCTGTGGACGTGGCGAAAGCGATCGGCTCGCAGGGCGATTCGAGAGCCCGCGAATCCGTCGGATGGGTCCAACAACAGGAGCGAGTCGTGATGCGTGCCGAGAGTCGTCATCGTTTGTGGGGAGCCTCGATCGTGCTCGCGCTGCTGACCGTGACTGCGCCGGCCGCAGCTCAGGAGGGCACAGCGCCCGATCTGGCAGCACTCGTGTCCATGGACGTGAGCGATTTCGCCCCGGTCGTGAACCGGTACTCGGCCGATCGCGAGGTCCTGCAGCGCCGGTGGGACGTGGCGTACTCTCCGGCCAGGCGAACCCGAATGGAGGCGTTCTACCACAGCTGGCTCGGGCGCCTGGAGGAGGTCGACTTCGAGAAGCTCGGGCTCGAGAGCCGGATCGACTTCATCCTGCTGCGAAACGACGTGCGATACGAGCTGCAGCTGCTCGAGCGAGAGGGTTCGCTGTCCGCCGAGGTGGAGTCGATCGCACCCTTCCTCGGCACGATCTCCTCGTTGCAGGAGGCTCGGCGCGACCTGGAGCCCGTCGATCCCGCGGCTGCCGCGGAAGCCCTGGAGGCCCTGTCCGAAGGAGTGGCCGCCCGCCGGGCGGACTTCGAAGCAGCCCTCGATGACGCGGCCGGATCCGCGAAGTTGCCATCTCGGATCTCGGCGCTCCGCGCGGCCGAAGTTCTGTCTTCGCTGCGGGGTGATCTCGAGGGTTGGTACGACCACTACGCCGGCTACGACCCGTTGTTCACGTGGTGGGCCGCGGTCCCGTACGCCGCCGCCGACTCGGCGCTCGCCGAGTACACCGAGTTCGTCCGGGAACGGCTGGTGGGAGTGGAGCCCGGGGAGGACGAGCCGATCGTCGGAGACCCGATCGGGGCGGACGGCATGCGCGCGGATCTCGAGCACGAGATGATTTCGTACGGTCCGCAGAAGCTGATCGAGATTGGCGAGAGGGAGTTCGCCTGGTGCGAAGAGCAGATGGTGCAGGCCGCCCGGGAGATGGGTTACGGCGATGACTGGAGAGCCGCACTCGAGCACGTAAAATCACTGCACGCAGCGCCGGGCGAGCAGCCGACGGTCGTGCGCGATCTGGCCCTGGAGGCTGTCGAGTTCATCGAGGCGAGGAATCTCGTGACCGTTCCGCCCCTGGCGCAGGAGGTATGGCGGCTCGAGATGATGTCGCCCGAAATGCAGAAGATCGCACCCTTCTTCCTCGGCGGAGAGGTCATCCAGGTCTCGTTTCCGACCGAGGAGATGGCGCAGCAGGACAAGTTGATGAGCATGCGGGCCAACAACATCCCCTTCTCGCGGGCCACCGTGCACCACGAGCTCATCCCGGGTCACCACCTGCAGGGCTTCATGACCCGCCGCTACAATCCGCACCGCCGGGTGTTCGGCACTCCGTTCTGGGTCGAGGGCTGGGCCCTGTACTGGGAGATGCGCCTGTGGGAACTCGGATTCGCGCAGACGCCCGAAGACCGGATGGGCATGCTGTTCTGGAGGAAGCACCGGGCGGCCCGTATCATATTCTCACTGAAGTTCCACCTGGGAGAGATGACGCCGGAGGAGGCGATCGACTTCCTGGTGGACGGGGTCGGACACGAGAGGGCCAGTGCCACGGCAGAAGTGCGGCGATCCTTCAACGGATCCTACCCTCCGCTGTACCAGGCCGCCTACATGATCGGAGGTCTGCAGATCCAGGCGCTGCACGACGAGCTCGTGGGCGGGGGTGGCATGACCGAGCGCGAATTCCACGATGCGATCCTCCAGGGAGGGCCGATGCCGATCGAGATGGTTCGGGCACGCCTGAGGGGAGATCCAGTGCCCAGCGACTTCCAACCCGAGTGGGCCTTCGATGAGGCGCGCGAGTAGACGGCCACGCGCCAACCACTCGGGTAGAGGGAGAGGCAGATGAACGAGAGCCCGCCGGGGCCCCGCCGCTACTCGGAGAGCGAAGTCGGCCTCATCCTGCGCCGGGCGACCGAGATGCAGCGGGCGCAGCCGAGCGCTCCGGATCCGGCGGGCCTGACCCTGTCGGAGCTGGAGGACATAGCCTCCGAAGCGGGCATCGATCCGGAGTTGCTTCGGCGCGCGGCGAACGAGCTCCACGTGCTTCGCCCGCCGAGCCTCGGAAGCCGCCTGGCCGGTGCCCCGATGGCGATCGAGATCGAGAGGATCATTCAGGGCGAGCTTCCGCGCGATCGCCTCGAGGAGCTCGTTCCCACCATACAGGCCGCCACGGCGGGACAGGGTACGGCGAGTGCCGTGGGGAGGACCCTGACGTGGAGCTCGCGGACCGAATCGAACACATCCGCACAGCAGGTGCTCGTGACCGTGCGCGAGGGGCAGACCCTGATCCGGATCGAAGAGAGCTTCGGCGGGCTGGCGGGCGGGCTGTTCGGCGGGATCATGGGCGGCGTCGGGGGTGGCGTGGGCCTCGGGCTGGGAGGCGCGCTGGCTGGCGTGCTCGGGTCGGTTGCAGTCGGCATCGCCCTGCCCGTGACGGTACTGGCCGGGTCGTACGCTCTCGCCCGGTCCATCTTCTCGGCCCAGGTGCGCCGCAGGCAGGCGGCGGCGCACGCCCTTGTGGAACGTCTCGCCGAGCAGATCGAGCGGGCGATCGGCGGGAGGCTGAAGACCGACGGGCCGGGCGCCCTTCCGTCCACACCCCGAGCCGAGGATGCGTCGGACCGCCGACTCAGTTGAAAGGGAGGTTGTCGTGAATCGAATGATATCAGCCGGAGTCTTCGGCCTGGCAGCGATCCTGGTCGCCCCACCACTGTGCGCTCAGTCCGCGGCGCCCGCAGCGGAAGCGCGGTCCGTGGAGCAGGTCGTGCGCGACGTCTACGATCTGGTTTCGTGGAAGGACGGGAACACGCCGGATTGGGACGTCGTGCGCGACGTCTTCATTCCTCAGGCGATCGTGGTGCTGCGCTATCCGCCGGCGCTCCAGGTCATGAGCGTCGACGAGTTCCTGCTCGACTGGCTGCGCTTCGAAGACCAGCTGGCGGAGCGGGGTGCGGACGGGTTCACCGAGAAGGTAGTCTCGGCGCACACCACCGAGTTCGGTGACATCGCGCACGTCCACGTGGTCTACGAGTCCAGCATTCCGGACAGCGGCCGTCCCGCGCGCCCCGGCGTGGATCTGTGGTCGTTGATTCGAATGGACGGTCGCTGGAAGGTCGTCTCCGTGGTCAACGAGCTTCCGCGTGAAGACCTGCCCGTACCGGACTTCGAAGACTGACCGGAGACGAGATGCCCGCCTGTGCCATCATCTGGGACTACGATGGAACGCTCGTCGATTCCCGGCACCGCAACCTGAGCGTGAACCGATCCATCGTTCAGAGACTCACGGGGCGCTCGTGGCCCGAGTTCAGGGCCCTGCGGTCCATTCTGGAGTACGATGCGGCCGTCGCCCGGTGCACGAACTGGCGGGACTTCTACGAGCGAGAGTTCGGGATCGACGGTGACACGGTGGAGTCTGCCGGCCAGTTGTGGACGGAAGCTCAACGGGTCGACGCGACGCCGGTCGAGCCCTTTGCCGGTGTGCCGGACACGCTCGACGCCCTGGCACACGTGCCGCACGCCATCGTGTCGCAAAACGCGCGCGAGATCATAGTGAAGACCCTCGAACCAATGGGGCTCGGCGGCCGCTTCGATCCGATCGTGGGGTACCGCGAAGTGGCTCCCGGCAGGCAGAAGCCGGCTCCGGATGGACTGCTGGAGTGCCTCGCGAGACTGATTCCGGAGGGACCGGGAGCGGCTTTCTACGTGGGAGATCACCCGACCGACGTCCAGTGCGTCGTCGAGGCCAGGCGCGAGATCAAGGGGCGCCGCCGAGGCCTCGAGATATGGAGCATCGCCGCGCTGTACGGCGGAGAGTCAACGTCCGGCTGGCCGGAGGCGCCGGACTACCTGGCACGTCGGCCCGGGGACATCGTCGACATCGTCAACGACAGCTCCTCCCGCGTGAGCGCGGCTGGACGGTCGGGCGAACCCGAGGGGGTAGCATGAGAGCGAGGGCAGCGTCGCTGGCCATACTTCTCGTTCTGGCGTCCCAGACCGCCGTCCGGGCGCAGGTCGGCGGAGGCCGTCCTGAGGATGTCGCGACGCTCGACGGGATCCTGGACGCCTACTACGAGGTGGTCTCAAGGCCCGCAGGCGTCCCGGCCGACCGGGAGCGCGATCACTGGATCCACCACCCTGACGCACTCGTCGCCGTCCCCGGGGCTGGATCGGGGGGCGAGACGGTGTTCCGTACGATGACTCTGGATGAGTTTCACGACCTGTACGGCGGAGCCGCGGAAGAGCCGTTCTACGAGTGGGAAGTCCACCGGGTCGTGCAGCGTTTCGGCAACGTGGCGCACGTGTGGAGCACGTACGTTTCGAGCCGCGAACCGGGGGGAGATCCGGTCGATCGCGGGATCAACAGCATTCAGCTGATTCGCGATCGAGACCGGTGGTGGATCACGAGCTGGATCTTCGATCAGGAACGGGCCGGAAACGACATTCCGGCGGAGTTCCTGCCGGACTAGGAGGCCACATGGCCGGACCGGAAGGCACCGGTTTCTGGGAGACAGCCGAGGCCGTGGAGCGGTTCGCGGCCCGCGACCCCGACGTGCGCCTGATGGGCCTGTTGAATCGCTATCCGGTGCCGGGTGATGTGCGCGTGCTGGACCTGGGCTGCGCCGCTGGACGGAACACGGCGGTTCTCGCCGGGAGAGGCTTCGACGTCTTCGCGGTGGATGGTTCAGAGGCCATGGTGGCGCGAACCAGAGAACGCGTGGGCGAGCTTCTCGGGCCGGAGGAAGCGGAGCGACGGGTGCTGCACGGGGCGATGGACGATCTGGAGCGGTTCGAGGATGGCAGCGTGGCCCTCGTGGTGGCGCTGGGAATCCTGCACCAGGCAGGGAGCGGCCGCGAATGGAAGCGTACCATCGAGGAGATCGGCCGCGTGCTGGAGCCCGGGGGGCTGCTGCTCGTGGCCGCGTGGAGCCCACGTTCCCGTCCCGACGGCAGACCCCTCGTGGAGGTGGCCGGTGAGGATCACCTGTACGAGGGTTTTCATTCCGGTCTTCACTACCTGGTCGACCGGGGCCTTCTCGATCGGGCCATGGCGTCCGCCGGGCTGCGGGTCGTCGAGCCGACCGAGGAGGTCGAAGTCGAGACCGAGACGGGAAGCCGGGTGACGGTCAACGGTCTGTATCAGAAGAGTGGATCCTGACGGAGGGCCTGTCATGTGCACGCAGCGAATCCTCTCGTCCGCGCTGGTCTGGGCGGTTCTCTGGCCGCTGGTCGGGCAGCCTTTGGAGGGTCAGGATCTGCCTTCCTACCGGATCGCATCGCCCGACGGGCGAATCGAGCTGACGGTCGAGGTGGCACGTCAGCTCGAGTATCGAATCTCCGTAGATGGCGTTCCGCTCGTGACGGGCTCGGAGATCGGGCTGCGACTGGATGATGGGACAGAGGTCGGGCGGGACGCGACGGTCGTGTCGGGTCCCCGTGCGGACGTCGACAGGTGGCTTGAGCCGGTCGTCCCGGAGAAGAGCTCGCGCGTACGCGATCGGTTCGCTTCGCTTCGGCTGGATCTCGGAAACGGCTGGGGGCTCGACTTGCGCGTGTACGATGACGCAGCGGCGTACAGGTTCCGGGTCGACGAGCCCGGGCCGCTTGTCGTCGAGGCCGAGCGGCTCTCGGTCAACTTCTCGGGCGACCCTGATCTCTGGTTCCCGACCGAAGAGAGCTTCCTCACTCACTCGGAGCGCCTGTATGACCGGCTGCGCGCCAGCCAGGTGGAACCGGGGCGCATGGCCAGTCTTCCCGTGCTCGCTTCTTGGACAGCCGGTCCGAAGGTCGCGATCGCGGAGGCCGACCTCCGCTCCTACCCGGGGCTGTACCTGGAGGGGACGGGAGCGCCCGCGCTGACCGGCGTGTCACCGGCCTATCCGGCGACGGTCGAACAGCTGAACGACCGAACGGTCCGGGTGACGAGTCGTGAGCCCTACCTCGCCAGGACCGAGGGTCCGCGGACCTTTCCGTGGCGTGTGTTCGTGGTCGCCCACGAGGATGCCGACCTGCTCCGGAGCACGATCGTATGGCGGCTCGCCACGCCGCTGAGGATCGACGATCCATCGTGGATCCGGCCCGGACAGGTCGCCTGGGACTGGTGGAATGCGCTCAACCTGACGGGTGTCGATTTCGAGGCGGGTCTCAACACGGCGACGTACAGGTACTTCGTGGACTTCGCCGCCGACCACGGGATCGAGTACGTGATTCTGGATGAGGGCTGGTCCGATCCGGCGGACCTGTGGGCGATCAACCCTGAGATCGACCTCGACGAGCTGTTCCGGTACGCTGCCGGGCGCGGCGTCGGGTTGATTCCATGGGTCGTCTGGAAGACGCTGGACGATGACCTGGAGGCGGCCCTGGACCGCTTCCAGGCGTGGGGAGCGGCCGGGGTCAAGGTCGACTTCATGCAACGCGACGACCAGCCGATGGTCGAGTACTACTGGCGCGTGGCCGAAAAGACGGCCCGCCGGCATCTCCTGGTGGACTTCCACGGGGCCTACAAGCCGACCGGTCTTCGAAGAGCCTATCCCAACGTCTTGACCCGGGAGGGGGTCAGGGGCCTGGAGAACGTGAAGTGG
This sequence comes from Candidatus Benthicola azotiphorus, assembly GCA_947581745.1. Classification (GTDB taxonomy): domain Bacteria; phylum Gemmatimonadota; class Gemmatimonadetes; order Palauibacterales; family Palauibacteraceae; genus Benthicola; species Benthicola azotiphorus. Next base: position 3,229 of record CANPVW010000237.1, on the reverse strand, counting down.
AGTCCGCAGCCGGCGCCGGAACACGACGTGACGTTGCCTTTCATCCGCATGCTGGCGGGGCCCATGGACTACACGCCGGGCGCGATGCTGAATGCCACGGAGGAGCAGTTCAAGCCCGTATACGATCGACCGATGAGCCTCGGAACCCGGGTGCACCAGATGGCCATGTACGTGGTCTTCGAGAGTCCGCTGCAGATGCTCGCGGACTCACCGTCGCACTACCTGCACGAGCCGGAGTGCACCGGTTTCATCGTCGGCGTGCCCACCGTGTGGGACGAGACGCGGGTGCTCGCGGCCGCCGTCGGGGACTACGTGGCCGTAGCGCGACGGAGTGGCACCAGCTGGTTCGTCGGCGCGATGACCGACTGGGATGCGCGGGACCTGTCGCTGGACACGGGCTTTCTCGGGGGCGGCTCGTGGACGGCGGAGGTGTTCGCCGACGGGCGGAATGCCGGCCGCAATCCGCAGGATTACAGGAAGGCGGTGCTTCGGGTCATCCCGGGAACGTCCCTCGACGTCCGCCTGGCCCCGGGCGGCGGTTGGGTGGCCCGGTTCGACCAGGTGCCCGAGACGCGCTGATGATCGGCGAGTCGGAACGCGCCGCGCTGCTGGTCCTGGCGCGCTCGGCGGTCGAACGGGTGCTGGGCGGCCTTTCGCCCCCGCCGATCGAACCGCCCCTGACGCGGTTCACCGAGCCGCGAGGCGCCTTCGTCACGATCCGTCGAAGGGCCACATCGCGTCTGAGAGGATGCCTGGGGGAGTGTCCGGCTCGGCGGCCGCTTCCCGAGTGCGTACGTCGGGTGGCCGTGTCCGCCGCCCTCCGGGACCCCCGGTTTCCCGCCGTCACGCGGGATGAACTTCCGCTGATTCGATTCGAGATCAGCGCCCTCACTCCGCCGCAGCCGATTCAACCTCGAGACGTGATCGTCGGCACTCACGGCCTGATCCTGACCACCGAAACGGGTACGGGCCTTCTGCTCCCCCAGGTGCCGGTGGAACAGGGCTGGAACCGGGAGGCGTTCCTCGACGGCCTGTGCTGGAAAGCGGGCGTTCCCGCCGGCTCGTGGCGCCTGCCGGAAGTCAGCCTGCTGGCCTTCGAGGCCGAGATATGGGAGGAGACGGACGATGGTCGCGTCGCCTCCGGCTCACCCGAGGGTTCCGACTTGCCCTAGCCACCGCGGCCGCGCCAACGTTGTGCGGACGGATGGATGATCTGAGGAGGATCCATGAAGATCGGGTCACTCGCGTCACTGGTCGGCCTGGGGGTGCTGTCGCTCGCGGCTGCGGCGGGGGCACAACCGCCCGTCAGCGTCGTGATGGACAGCCGGGGTTTCGTCTACTACTCGGACCTCGCGAACGTGTGGCGCATTTCGCCGACCGGGAATCGGACCGTCGCGGTGATCGGCGTCAACACGCATCAGCTCTACATCGATGCGCAGGACCGCCTCTACGGGGAGGACGCCACGAGCGACGATGCCACGGGGCAGCCGTACCACCGAGTCTGGAGACTGGATCCGGACGGCACGCTGACCGATGTGATTCCGCAGCGGGCCGGGTATCTGTGGGACTACGGCGACTTCGGGTTCGTTCACGATCGGGCGGGAGTCACGTACATCCTGCAGCGCTCCGGGGGACCGTCGCTCGTGCAGATCCGCGGCCTGGGCAGGGTGTCCCGGACCACGCTGCCGAGGTCGGAGCCGGCCTTCGCGCTGCCGACGCCGGACGGCAGGGTAGTCATCACGGCGGGCCGGGACCTCATGAGGGCGGATCCCCGTCGGCAGCAGGCGAGCGTCTGGAAGACCGAGCTTGCCGGGCTCACCCCCCGCGTGAGGGAAGTGCAGGATCGCCACTTCCTGCTCGGCCTGTGGCTGGACAACGACGGACGGATCTGTGTGGCCTCCTACGCGGGTGCGGCCGTGATACGTATCGAGCCCGGAGGGGAGGCCTCCGTGATTGCCCGTTCACCGGAGAGCTGGGCGCCCTCAGGCGGGATGGTCGGGCCGGACGAGAGTATGTGGCTACTCGAATTCTCGGTCACCAACGAGGCCAGGGTGCGCCGCCTCCTGCCGGATGGATCGGAGAAGGTCTACTGAAGTCGAAGGCAGGCGACCTGCGAGTCTCCACGCTCACCACCCGCGCGCCGGATCCGTTCGACTTCGTGGGCACGGCCTACTCCCACGGCTGGGCCGTCCTTCACCCGAATCGATGGGACGGGCCGCGGGCCCGCCTCACCAGGACGCAGCGCATCGGTCCGGACAGGGTGTTCCACCTGACGATCCGCGGGACCGGACCGCCAGCGCGACGACAGATCCGGGTGGAGGTAACACATCGGGGGAGACTGGCCGCCGCGGAGAAGGCGGCGATTCGCAGCTCCGTCCGGCGCATGCTCCGCCTCGACGAGGATCTCTCGGAATTCCACGCGCTGTGCCTCGAAGCGGGTGGTCGGTGGCGGCCCGCGGCACAGGGCCTCGGGCGGCTCCTTCGTTCGCCGACGGTGTTCGAAGACGTTGTGAAGACGATCTGCACCACGAACGTGCAGTGGGCGGGCACGAAGTCGATGGTACGCTCGCTCGTCGATCAATTGGGCGAGCCCGGCCCTCTCAGCGCGGGCGGCGACTCGGCGGCAGCCGAGGACTGGCCGGCCGCGTTCCCGACGGTCGAGGCGATCGCACGGGCCGACGATCGGACGCTGGAGGCGGCGAGGCTCGGATATCGTGCACCTTACGTCCGGGAGCTGGCAAAGCGAGTGGCGAACGGCGAGCTCGACCTGGAGGCATGGTTGTCGCCCGACACGAGCACCGAGGAGCTGCGCCGGTCGCTGCTCGCGATCAAGGGAATCGGCCCCTACGCCGCGGCCACCATGCTGATGCTGCTGGGGCGCTACGACCAGCTGGCCGTGGACTCCGTGTATCGGACCTTCGTGGCGGAGACCTACTTCGGAGGCAAGCGTCCCTCGGACCGCGAGGCGGAGCAGGTCTACTCGCGCTGGGGACGATGGAAGTACCTTGGATACTGGTTCGACTTGTGGCAGACGTCGGACGCCGAGGCGTGACGGCGGTCCCGTTCACGCCCGAAGTCCGAACATGCGCCGCACAATGCGTCGACAGGAGACGAAGCCGATGCGACGGATTCCACAGGGAGTCGGGATGACGCTGTTCGTGGTCGCGACCGCGGCCTGTTCCCGGACGGCCGTAGTGGAGAGCGGTCCGGCGACGGGATCGGCCGAGGC
>CANPVW010000236.1 GCA_947581745.1 Candidatus Benthicola azotiphorus | reverse complement strand
CGCGCCGAAGGGACCACCCGCCGTGGCGGCGGATGCCACGGCTCAGGCGGGTCCGGGCCACCTCGTGTTCATCGTCGGGAGCCGCGAGGCAGCGCAGGCTATGCCGGAGCAGTTCGTCCCCGTCGATCTCGCCATCACCGGAATCGTGGACGACGTGGACCGGTCGAGCGGCGATCGGAGTTCCGCGGTGACGTGGCACGAACCGGAGGACGACTGATGTACATCGGGCGGGTCGTCGGCTCCGTGGTATCCACCGTGAAGATCTCCCACCTCGATGGGAGGCGGCTGCTCCTGGTCGATCAGCTCGGCCGGGGGGGCAGGCCTACCGGCGACTACGACATCGCGGTGGACGTCGCCCGGGCCGGGCCGGGCGATACGGTGCTGGTGCTGGACGAAGGAAACGGCGCCCGTCAGATCCTCGGCCTCGATCCCGGGGCGATCCGGGCGGTCATCGTGGGCGTGGTGGACGCCGTGACGATCGGAGGGTGGGAGCGTCGCAGGCATCCACGGGACTAACCTCCCGCCGCTCTGACCAGTTCGGCGAACTCGGGCTTCAGGCTCGCCCCTCCGACCAGCGCCCCGTCGATCTCGGGCATGGCCATGAATGAGCCGATGTTCTCCGCGCTCACGCTGCCTCCGTACAGGATGCGGACGCGCGCCGCCCCATCCTCGCCGAGGCACTCCGCCACCGCGCCCCGGACGGTCAGGCCGATGGTCCGATTCGCCTCAGCCGGCGTCGCCGCCTGCCCGCTTCCGATCGCCCAGATGGGCTCGTAGGCCAGGACCAGCCGGTCGGCGGCGCTCGTCTCGAATCCCGCGAGGGCCGCGCTCACCTGTCGTCCCACGAACGCGTGCGTCTCCCCGGCGTCACGCTGGGCCGAGCTCTCGCCGACGCATACGATCGGCTTGAGATCGTGAGCCAGCGCTGCCAGCGCGGTCCGATTGACAGCTTCGTCCGACGCGCTCGCACCGTGTCCGGCTCTTCTCTCGGAGTGTCCGAGGATCACGTATTCACAGAGGCCGCGCAGCATGCCGGGCGAGACGTCGCCCGTGTAGGCCCCCCCATCGGCCCAGTGCATCGTCTGCGCCCCGAGCGCGATGGGAGAGTTCCTCAGAACCTCCGCCAGCGCGGGGAGCACCGTGAACGGGGGGCATATGGCCACTTCGACCGACTCCACGGCGGCGATCGCCGGGCGCAATCGCCGCACCAGGGCCAGGGCCTGCTCCGTCCGGCCGAGATTCATCTTCCAGTTAGCGGCGATCAGCGGACGAAGCACTGGCGGCCCCGGCGTGGTTTCTATCTGGTGAAGCGCAGCCTGATCTCTTGCGACGAGACCGAGTGGACCCGGATCAGACCCTTCGCCGCCGCGAATTCCGTCTGTCCGGTCGGAAGAAAGAGGTGGTAGGCCGCCGCGCTGTTGCCGCTCGCCCGGAGCAGGGCCACGGAGTAGGTGTCCCGGTTCGGCATCCCCGAATAGATGATCCACCAGCCGCCGCCGAAGCCCCCGCGGAGCTTCGCTTCCTCGCCCACCTTGAGGCTGATGTCCTGTGGAGCGGCCATCGGCATTCTCCGTCAGACGGCGGACGCCCGCTGCGCGGACCCCGCCCGGTCAGTCGCTCCCGCCGCCACCCTCGAGATCCAGGTTGCCATCCCGGAACTTCAGGTTGTACAGGAGCCGGTCGATGCTCCAGGTGCCGCCGTGCTTGCGCAGGCGCACGTCGTACGTGCCGACGAACGTACGCGTATCGCGCCCCGTGCCGTTCGGCAGGTAGTGGTACGCGATCCCGTAGCAGGAAGCCTCGGCCTCCTGCCCGTTCACCTCCACCGCGTAATTGCCGGCCTGGTGATGCATGGCCTTCAGGTGGCCGAGCGACTCGCGCCATCCGTCCACGATCTCCGCTGGCGTCGTGTCACGGGGCTCTCCACCGCCCGCCGATGACATGTCGAACCACACTGCAGGGGCGAAGCACCGTTCCGCAGAGGCCCAGTCCATCTGGTCGACACTGCGGAACAGGCGATTGATCGCGGCGATGACGGCTTCCTTCTCGAGGACGTGGCGAAGCGGATCCTCCTGCCTGAGGCCATTGCTCATCTATTCTCTCATGCGTGTTCGTGATCTGTCGGGTGCGGCACTCGGGTGCACAATCTACCGAATTCGAGGCCGCGGGGCTGTACCCGACCCGATCAGAGCCCGCCGTCAGAGAACAGCCCCCCCTGAGACACGCGTCCTTCGAGGTCGAGGAGGTGCTGCTTGCGCCACAGTCCTCCACCGTAACCGGTCAGCCTGCCGTCGCTTCCAACCACGCGGTGACACGGGATGAAGATGGCCAACCGGTTGTCGCCGTTCGCCCTGGCGACCGCGCGGACCGCCGACGGCCGACCGATGGCCCGCGCCACGTCCCCGTAGCTTCGGGTTTCCCCGAACGGGATGCGCAGCAGCTCGTCCCACACGCCGCGCTGGAAGTCCGTTCCCGGCGCCGCGAGCGGAATCGTGAAACGGCTCAGTTCACCCTCGAAGTATGCTCCGATCTCGGCCGAAACCCGCCTGAGAACCGCGTTGTCTCCCGGGATGAGGACGCAGTTCAGCCGCGAGCGCAGCCTGTCGAGCTGCTTCTCGATGCGCCGCCGATCCGAGAATTCGAAGAAATACAGGGCCTCGTCCGTCGCCCCGGCGATCATCGGTCCGAGCGGGGTGACGACGCGCGCGACGTGCAGCACGATTTCGTCCCCGGCCGCCTTCGGGGCCGCCCCGAGGATCTGCCGAAACGCCTCGTTGAAACCGCTCACCGACTCGTATCCGTGTTGATAGGCCGTGGTGGACACTCCGACTCCTTCCCTGATCTGTGCCAGCGCCAGCCCGAGCCGCCGGGCCCGGCAGTACGCGTGAAACGTCATTCCGTGGTGACGCCGAAACCACCTCCGGACCCGGTCGGGGTGCAGGCCGCGGCCGCGGAGGTCCCGATCCGTCCACCGGCGCGACGGCTCCTCGTCGAGCTCGGCCAGCAGTCCCCGCAACCAGCGCGGCGGACTGCCGGGCGGCTCCATCGGCCGACAACGGCGGCATGGGCGATACCCGGAATACAGGGCATCCCGCGCCGTGGCGAAGAACTCCACGTGCTGTGGCTTGGGTCGGCGTGCCGGGCAGACGGGCCGGCAGAAGATCCCGGTGGTCCGCACACCGGTGAAGAAGACCCCGTCGTACGTGGCGTTCCGGGTCTGAAACGCATCGAGCATCTCCGCCTGGCCGGGCAGCGTCTCCGTTCTCATGACTCCCAAGATCGCCTCCGTGCACGGCTCGTGCTACCGAAGAATTCGCATCGAATTCGGAGCGTCACGGCAGCCATTCCGGATCCGCGACGGTGCGGGGATCGACGGCATCGCCCGTGTTCAGCGTGCCAGCCGGCTCGAAGAGCAGCACCCGGACCTCGCGCTCCGCGACAGGCCGGTGCTCGACGCCGCGCGGGACGATCAGAAACTCCCCCGGCTCGATCTCTACGGCTCCATCGCGAAGCTCCATGCGAAGCGTTCCGTCCAGTACCAGGAACAACTCGTCCTCCTCCGCGTGGGCGTGCCAGACGAATTCTCCCTGCAATCGCACCAGCTTGACGTGCTGGCCGTTGAGCTCGCCGACGATCCGCGGGTGCCAGCAGTCGGGAATGCGGGCCATCCGGTCACTCAGATTCACCTTGTCCAGCATGCGCTCGTCCCCTTCCTTGACCCGGCCGCCATCGGCGGCTTGTGTAGAAGCACTGTGCGCCCCGATGGGCGCCCGGGCAACGATCCTGAACGAGAGGAAGCCACGAGGTGTCCGTGTATCGAAAGTACCTGTCCCTGAACGACACGCTGTACGACTACGTATTGGCGCACACTGCAGAGCCGGACGCTGTCCAACGCCAACTGGTCGCGCGCACGGACGACTTGGGCGATCGGCGCCGAATGCAGATCTCACATCCCCAGGCCGTGTTCATGACTTTTCTTACGCGCTCGATGGGGGTCCGACGTGCGGTGGAGATAGGCACCTTTACCGGATACTCGGCGCTCGCCATCGCCCGAGGCCTGGGTCCGGAAGGCAGGCTCGTCGCGTGCGACGTCAGCGAGGAATGGACGGCGATCGCGCGCCAGGCGTGGAAGGCAGCCGGCGTCGAAGACCGTATCGATCTGCGGATCGGTCCGGCTCTCGAGACCCTGGCCGCGCTGCCCGACACGGCTACGTTCGACCTGGCCTTCATCGACGCCGACAAGGAATCGTATATCGAGTACTACGAGTCCCTGCTGCCCCGTGTGCGGCCGAACGGGCTCATACTCGCGGACAACACCCTGTGGGAAGGAAAGGTCACTGACCCCTCGGCCGGCGACGAGGCGACGAGGGCCGTGCGGGCGTTCAACGAGCACGTCGCGGCGGACCCCCGGACCGAGTGCGTGCTGCTTTCGATCGCGGACGGACTGACGCTGATCCGGCGCCGCCCCGAGGGAGCCTGACCCGGGGCACCGTCCGACCCGCCGAGGCTTGACACCTGGCCTCCGTTTGTCCTCTCTATGAGGACCCCCCGCTTCAGAGGTGGGGACGATCGGGCGTTCGGCGGCCGCAGGGCGTGACGCTGCCGCGGGCCGCCCTCGAGGTGCGACACGAACATCCAACGACTCACTGGAGGTGACGATGCCCGCCGTTTCAATCGCCGCACTGGCAGGCGGACAGGTGGAAGTCGATGCGCAAACCCTGAGTTCCTTCGCCGCCGGCCTGGAGGGCTCTCTGGTCGGGCGGGACGATCCGGGGTACGAGGAAGCCCGAGCCGTGTGGAACGCGATGATCTCGAAGCGGCCGGCCCTGATCGCGAGATGTGCGAGCGCGGCGGACGTGAAGCGGAGTCTCGACTTCGCCACCGATCACGGTCTGCTGTTCTCAGTGAAGGGCGCCGGGCACAACATCGCGGGCAGTGCGCTCTGTGAGGGCGGCCTCACGATCGACCTGTCGCAGATGCGAGCGGTGGACGTCGACCTCGACGCCGGAACGGTCCGCGTCCAGCCCGGGGCCACGCTGGGGGACCTGGATGGGGCCACGCTTCCGCACGGACGGGCGATTCCGGTGGGAATCAACTCCACCACCGGAATCGCCGGCCTCACGCTCGGCGGGGGCTTCGGCTGGTTGAGCCGAAAGCACGGCTTGACGATCGACAGCCTCATCTCGGCGGATGTCGTCACCGCGGACGGCCGGGAGCTGACGGCGAGCGATGACGAGAACGCGGACCTGTTCTGGGGTCTCAAGGGCGGCGGCGGCAATTTCGGCATCGTGACGTCTTTCGAGTTCCGTCTGAACGACGCGGGGCCCGACCTGCTGTGCGGGCTGATCGTGCACCCGTTCACGGACGGCCGGGGCGTTCTCGAAACTTTGCGCGGATTCGTGGCTGGCGCATCGGACGACATGACCATGTGGGCGGTGCTCAGGGATGCGCCGCCCCTGCCCTTCCTGCCCGAGGAGGTCCACGGAACGAAGGTCGTGGTGCTGGCGTTCGTCTACGCGGGCGACCCGGCGGAAGGCGAACGGGAGCTGGCCGCGATCCGCTCGTACGGGAATCCACACGGCGAGCACATCGGCGTGATACCGTTCGCCGGCTTCCAGCAGGCGTTCGACCCGCTGCTCACGCCGGGATCCCGTAATTACTGGAAATCACACAACTTCGCCTCGATCTCCGACGGGCTCGTCGATACGGTCCTCGAGTACGCGGCGAGTCTGCCGAGTCCGCAGTCCGAGATCTTCATCGCCCAGGTCGGCGGCGAGTCTTCGAGAATCCCCGCGGACTCCGCGGCATATCCCCACCGGGACGCCGCCTTCGTCATGAACGTGCACACCCGCTGGGAGGACGCTGCCGACGACGCGCGATGCGTGGGATGGGCCCGCGAGTTCTTCGATGCCACCGCCGGCTTCTCGACCGGTGGAGTGTATCTCAACTTCGTGAGTGAAGCCGAGGACGCCGCACGGGTGACCGCGGCCTACGGCGCGAACTACGAGAAGCTCCGGCAGCTGAAGGCGAAGTACGACCCGCGCAACGTGTTCCGCACCAATCTGAACGTCCGTCCCTGAATTCCCCCTCACGTCGGGGATAGGGAGAATGACGGCGGTCCCCCCCGGGGTCATCAGGCTCCGGGGGGAAGCTCCTTCCAGTTCCACCACTGGAGTAGAGCGGGTTCGTGCACCTCGTTCGACGCAAAGTACACGGCACACCGGAAGACGTACTTGACGCACGGATCCATCCGCTCCCCACGCAGGCGGCACAGGTCGTCGTACATGCCGTCGGGGTTCCGCCCGCGCAACTCGGGGACCGAGCGGATCCCGAGGTCGAGGAGATCGTTCTCGGTGGCCGGTCCGACGCCCGGAATGGTCTGCAAGTCCGTCTGTGGCCGACTCGGCATCTGCGCCCTCCAGTTCGGGTGTGAACCGAAGATAAACCGAACATTCGGCGCGTACAAGGCGTCCGCGGCGGTGATCAATCCTCGAGCAGCTGTCGCTCGAACACAACCTGGGTCTTGGTGAGGACGAAGCCCAGGTCCTCGTAGAACAGGCGTGCGTCGTTGCGGGTGGTGCGCGTGCGAATTCGAAGCGTCGCGATTCCCTGACCCAAGGCCCAGCTCTCCGCCTCGGCTACGAGCCGGCTTCCGATCCCGTGCCCCCGCAGGCCCTCCGTCACTACGAGTCCGCCCAGCTCGGCGAACGGCTCGCCCCCCAGGCGCGGAGAGCGGAAGACATGGATCCACCCGACGACCGACCCTGCCTCGTCCTCGGCGACCATCACCGCGTGGTGTTCCGCGGTCTTGATGTCGAACAGGCGGCGCCGCGCATCAGACGCGGTCGTGGGATACCCGAGCTCACCGGACAGTCTGGCGATGGCTTCTGCGTCGTCCGGTATCGCGGCCCGGATCCGGATCTCACCTGGTGCGGTGCTCATCTTCGATTCTCTCTCAGCGGTTGGTGCCTCTCGCCCCCCTGCGTCCGGAGGCTCGCTAATGTTCGCACACCGTCGCCGGTCCCAACAGAGGCCCGATCGGCGCACTCGTGTTAGGTTCGGGTGTACTGATACGGGGTGAGACCATGGACGTACCGATCGATCCGGCACACGTATTCGAGACCCGGTTCTGGACCCGCCTGGCGGACGGGCGGATACGATGCGACCTGTGCCCGAGACTGTGTCAGCTGCGCGAGGGACAGCGGGGTCTCTGCTTCGTGCGCGCCAACCTGGGCGGGCGGATCGTGCTCACCACGTACGGGCGGTCCAGCGGCTTCTGCGTGGACCCGATAGAGAAGAAGCCGCTGAACCACTTTCTCCCCGGGACGGCCGTACTCTCGTTCGGAACGGCGGGCTGCAACCTGACGTGCTCGTTCTGCCAGAACTGGCACATCAGCAAGTCGCGCGAGCTCCAGACCCTCGCGGAATCGGCCAGCCCGGAGGCGATCGCCGATGCGGCCGGCGACCTCGGCTGCCGATCCGTCGCCTTCACGTACAATGATCCGGTCGTGTTCCACGAGTACGCGATCGACGTGGCCGCGGCGTGTCGGGACCGCGGGATCCGCACCGTGGCCGTCACGGCGGGCTACGTGCGTGAGGCACCGCGCGCCGAGTTCTATCGCTGGATGGACGCGGCCAACGTGGACCTCAAGGGCTTCACCGACCGGTTCTACCGGAAGCTGGCCGCGGGGCGACTGGGTCCGGTCCTGGACACGCTCCGCTACATTCGGCACGAGACCGACACCTGGCTCGAGATCACGACTCTGCTGATCCCCGGCGAGAACGATTCGGAGGAGGAGCTTCACGAGCTGACCCGCTGGGTGCTCGACGAGCTGGGACCGGACGTGCCGCTCCACTTCACCGCGTTTCACCCCGACTGGCGCATGCGGCACGTGCCTCGCACGCCGCCGGCCACGCTGCACAGCGCGCGCGAGATCGCTCTCGGGAACGGGATCCGTTTCGCCTACACGGGCAACGTGTTCGATCCGGACGGCCAGACCACCAGGTGCGCGACGTGCGGGTCCGTCCTCATAGGACGCGACGGATACGCGCTGACCTCCTGGACTCTCGAGGACGGGGGCCGCTGCGCGGCCTGTGGGACCGTGTGCGCCGGGGTGTTCGAGGATCGACCGGGCCGCTGGGGAGCGCGACGCCTACCGGTCTCCATGCACGACTACGCGGCCCGGGCGGATGCTCAACGCCCGGCGGGCGGGCGGACCTCGTAGACCTGGAAGGTCCCGGCGCCCGGAAGCTCGACCTCCCTCCAGTACGTGAGACCGCATTTTTCTGCCACCCGCCGGGAGGCGTGGTTGTCGGGGTGGATCGCCGCGATCACCCGCGACAGGTGACGGTCACCGAACCCCCAGTCGAGCACGGCGCGGACTGCCTCGGTGGCCAGACCGTTCCCCCACGCGCCAGGCGCGAGGTGATAGTGAAGCTCCGCGTCCGCCGACTCGTCGATTTCGGTCGTCAGGAAGCCCACACGCCCCACTACCTCTTCCGTTTCCCTGAGCTCCGCCGCCAGCAGGCCGAAGCCGTGATCCGAGTAGTGCGACGAAATGTGCTTGCGGATGCCGTCCCGCACTTCCTCGACGGTAGGGGAGCGCCCGCCGGAGTAGCGCACGACGGCCGGGTCCGAGAAGATTCGCGCCAGGACTCCGGTATCGTCCTCACGCAGGGCTCGAAGCCGGAGCCGGGGAGTCTCGATGTCCACGAGTGCCTCAGGCCGTCTTCCGGGCGAGCAGCACGAGGCGCTTTGCCTCTTCGTCGTACGGCGCACCCTCGAGGTCGCCGTACGCGATCGTATCCGAGAAGCCGGCACCCTTCGCCATGCTGGACAGCTCCACGGCCGAAAACAGCCGGTGTCCGAAGTCGAACGTTTCCACGGCGCCGTCACTCACCCGGGTCCACGTGTTCTGCATCCACGACCATGCCCGGACCGGATGACGCTCGAAGAGCCAGAGCTCGTCCCCCACCCGCTTCCAGTCCCGCGCCTGAAAGATCCGACCGAGGATCTCTTTCCCCAGCGTGTCGATCAGGAGCACACCGCCCGGCTTCAGGCTGTCGAGGACGTTTCGGAGCACCTGAAGGTCGTCTCCCGGATCCTCGAAGTAACCGAACGACGTCAGCATGCTGATCGCGGCATCATGCGCTGCCGGGTTCCGGTATTCCCGCATGTCCGCCTGCACGAGATCCAAATCCAGGCCCACCGCCTCCGCACGGCGCCGTGCTTCGGCCAGATACGGCCCCGTACGGTCCACGCCCGTGACGGCATACCCGAGACCGGCCAGCGGCAGAGCATAGCGCCCCGGCCCGCATCCGAGATCGAGGATCGAGGCGCCGGGCCCGAGGCCGAGCAACTTCGCCAGGTGGCGGGATTCCGATGCTGCCGTGCTCCAGGCTTCATCCGAGAACATGGATGCCGATACGGCCACCCAGAACGCATCGTCGTCGTGCCACGATTCTCCGTGGGCGGCCGAATCCGGACTTACCATGGCTCCTTACCCCATGCCTTCCCAGTTCTCGATCGGATCGCTC
>CANPVW010000235.1 GCA_947581745.1 Candidatus Benthicola azotiphorus | reverse complement strand
CACGATAGACCTGCCCGCCGAACGCTCGTGGCGGCGCAACGCCCTGTTTCAGAGCAAGATCGCGGAGCATGTCGCCGATCGCGGGGCGGACGTCGTTCACTTCCTCACACTCGAGCCCTTGAGGACATTCAGCTCCAGAGGGCTCCGGGGCATGGGGCGCAAGCCGGCGAGGCTCTTCACGGGCACCCTGATCCCGGGCACTGCCGGCGGATACCCGGCCCGGTTCAAGCAGAGGCTGTGGCTGCGTCACGCCATCGGCGCGATGGACCACCTGGTCGTAAGCAGCGATGTAATGGGAGAATACTACCGGTCGCTGGGGATCGGGACGCCCCGGACGGTGATTCCGAACGGAGTGAATCTGAGTCGATTCCGGCCCGTAGGATCCGCCGCGGACCGGAGGGCGGCACGGGCCGGGCTGGGCCTCCCCGAGGATGCCGAGGTGCTCCTGTTCATTGGGTCCATCATCCGAAGGAAGGGTGTGGACTTGCTGGTCGACTCGTTTCTTCGCCTGAGTGCAGGGAGGCCGAACGCCCACCTGCTGATCGTCGGACCGGAAGGAAGCTCGACAGACGACCGCGAGCTCAGGAGCGAGATCGATCGGATGCTCATCACATGCGCAGGAGCCGATCGGGTACATTTCGTGGGCCAGGTACCGATGGCGGATCCATACTACCGGGCCGCGGACCTGTTCGTGCTTCCCTCGCGACGCGAGGGAATGGGGAACGTCGTTCTGGAGGCGATGGCCACGGAGCTCCCGGTGGTCCTGACGCCGTACGTGGGTCTTCCCGAGGAACTGGGGGATCCGGGCCGGGAGTATATTCTCTGCGAGCACGATGCGGATGCACTCGCTTCGGAGATCGGCGCTCTGCTGGACGATCCGGACCGCCGGCTATCGCTGGGGACGGCGGCGCGTCGGTGGATGGAGGAGCACATGGACATGGAGGTCGTGATCGACGACTACGCGAGGCTCTACCAGAACCTGGCGGTCGAGGGACGCCCCGCGACCGTCGTGCCAACCGGGGCGGGAGAGCCACGTGCCCACGCTGACTGACTTGCACGACAGCCGCGTGCCGGCTCCGGTTGCCGTGGTCGGCCTCCTCGTGATCGCGGCCGCCGTCGGATTCGGCTTTGCCGCTGGCTCGTTGGGCTGGTATGTGATCCTGGCTATCGGCGCGCTCACCATCGTCGCTGCCGTGTTCTACCAGCCCCTGTTCGGCATCGTCCTGCTGGTGGCGACCATCCCGATCGAGAACATGCTCGTGTTCAGCGGTCTCGGGACGGGTCGGGCGATCGGAATGGCGGTGTTCGGGGCGTGGTTCGTTCGGAAGATCGTATACCGGGAGAGTTGGCGGAACGTGGTTACAGGTGGGTTCTTCCCCATCTCGATCGGATTCCTTGTGTGGGTCCTGCTGAGCCTGCTGTGGGCCGAGCACCCGACCGTGGTCAAGAGCGGATTCGTCCGGCTCTCCCAGATGGTCGTGCTGGCGCTGATCATCATCGACCTGGCCGATTCAAGGGCCAAGCTCGACCTGATCGCCAAGACGCTGGTCCTGGCCACGCTGGCGGCCGCATCCGTTACCCTGTACCAGAGCCAGATCCTCGGCGTGAGGCGCGCCGGGAACGACGTCGCCGGCGGAATCAACGAGACGGCGGTCTTGCTGGTGACGGTCCTGCCGCTGGGTTTCTACGTGCTCCGCTCGGGTGGCAGTGTCCTGTGGCGTATCGCCGGTGCACTGTTCCTGCCGGTGATCGCCGTTTCGGTGCTCGCCACGCTGTCCCGCATGAACATGATCCTCCTTCCCGTGGTCGCCTTGCTGCTCTTCCTGATCACGTTCCGGGAGAGGAGCGCCAGAGGCTGGCTCGTCGTGCTCGCGGTAGCCAGCGTGGTCGGGGCGACCCTGTTCACTCCGTGGGACAAGGTCCGCGAAAGAGCGGCCACGATCGATACGTATCTGCAAGGCACCATCAACCTGGAGGACGAGCAGACGGACACGTCGCCGCGGGGCTATCACCTGCTCGTGGGTCTTCAGATCGCCCGCGACCATCCGCTGCGCGGTGTGGGCTACGGAAACTACGGGTACTACTTCCGTGACGTATATCAGTTTCAGATCCCGGGGGCGACCAAGCTGTACACGAGCCCGCGGAATCCCCACAGCGCATACATCGGCATCCTCGCGGATCTCGGCGCCGTCGGTCTGTCCCTGTGGGTAGGACTGCTCGGCGTGGCGGTCATCGGAGTCGTGCGTGCCTGGCGGCTGGGACGCCGCCTGCCGGGCCGGCAACTTGTGCCGTTGGCCGAGACCGTGGGCCTGATGCTGGCCCTGCATGTATTCGCGTACGGCTTCTACACTTCGCACCAGGTGGAGAAGCTCCTCTGGGTCATCATGGCGATGAGCGTCGTGCTGGGAAGGCTGGCGGCCCGGGAAGCCGTCGAGAGCGAGACTCAGCGGCCCGGATTCGGACCTTCGAAGTTCGATACAGGGTATGCTCGTCCGGAACTCACGGTGTTGTGATGATGCAACACTGCCGTCAATGGCTACGTTGTGCGAGTGGGAATCGCGTATCGCCCGGGGGAAGGGAAAGTCCGCTCGGGCCCCGAACCAGGCTTCTGTTGGCTGAGAACATCCGATCTCGACAGACGCGGAGTGGCGGAACGTCGGGTCGGGATGACGTCAGGCGCACCTCTTGCGTGATACGATCCCGATGTCCGGATTTTCGCGGGTGAACGGATACAAGGGAAGAAGATGATACACAACGGCAGGCCGCGTGCTGAGATGACGACGGCGGTCGCATCCGGGGCGGATCAGGGCTCCGACCTGTGGTACTACGTCGCGATCCTCCGCAGAAGATGGTGGCTGATCCTGAGCACCACGGTCCTCGCGCTGGCCGTAGCGTGGTGGACCGTCAACCGGAAACTGCCGGAGTACACGGCCGAAGTCCTTCTGCAGCAGGTCCAGGATGCCGGCTCGGCATCGGCATTCGGCATTCTCCGTGGGCCGGAGGGGATGGGTGCGCACCTCGACATCATCCGAAGCGCTGAGGTCCTTTCCCCGGTCGTCGACTCACTCGGTCTCCAGATCCGACTGAAGAACTACGAGGACTCCCGGTCCGAGCTCATCGGGAAGTTCCAGGCCGAGCGCAACGTACCGCAGGCGGTCTATCGTGTGGCCAGGGCCGGAACGAAGTTGTCCCTGATCAGGGACCGTGATGACCGCGTGATGGCCAGGGCCTCCGCGGGCGAACCGCTCGAAGGGCCGGGATTCAGCCTGACGATAGGCGCGCCGGACCTGCTGGACGAGCCCGTTGAGTTCCTGGTCACGAATGCCGATGTCGCTCAGGAGGCGCTCGAGCGCCTGTTGCGAATCGAACAGGGAACGGGCCCGAACCTGTTGTGGATCCGGATCACGCAGCCGGATCCGCAGTTTGCCGCCGACATCGCCAACGGCGTCGCCCGATCGTATCAGCGGCACCGTTCCACCTCGGCGCGCGAAGCAGCGGGTCGCCGGCGGGAGTTCGTGGCGGTCCAGCTGAGCGAGATGGCCGACTCCCTGCACGGGGCACAGCAGGCGGTCATCGACTACATGGATCGCACGCTGTTCGATCCGGCGACCGAAGGGTCGGCTGTTACGTCGGAGCTCCTGACGATCGATGCGGAGTTGCGCGAGCTGCAGTATCAGGAGCGACTGCTCTCGGGCCTCGTGGCCGGACTCAAGACGAGTGGACAGAACGACACCGCGCTCCAGCAAGTCATGGCGCTGGGAGCCGATCTCGTTCCACAGGGCCCGCAGCTGAGCCAGAGACTCCAGGATCTCGAGCTGCGCAGGGCGGAGCTCACCGCTTCGAGGTTCGGCCGGTCCTCCGAAGACCCACAGGTCCAGGTGGTGGATTCGCTGATCGTCGAGACCAAGTCACAGGCCAAGATGGCTGCCGAACAGTCTCTGGACCTGCTTCAGAATCGGATTCGACAGACGCAGACCCGATACAGTCAGTTGAGTGGCAGGGCGGGGGCACTCCCGGTCCGCAGCGCGGAGTACGGGCGACTGGAACAGAGAGTCCAGGCGATTCAGGGCATCTTCGATGACCTCGTCGGCCGTTACTTCGAAGCGCAGATCGCGGAAGAGGTCGAGGTCGGGGACATCGATATCGTGGCGGCAGCGGCCGTGCCGGTGTGGCCTGATCCTTCGTACCGGAATCTCAACCTCGGAGTGGGACTGCTGGCCGGACTTCTGATCGGATTGCTCGGAGCCCTGCTGATCGACCAGGTGGACTCCAGAATCCGGCAACCGCAAGACGCGCAGCGGGCCACCAATCTGGAAATCGTCGGCCGAATACCCGCCATCAACTCTCTCGCGGCAGGTTCGGCGACCCTCGAGTTCGGCAAGGACGCATTCCGCACGCTCCGAACGCACCTCAGATTCGCGAGTGGCAGCGGAAGACCGCAGGTCATAGCGGTCACGAGCGCCACGCCTCGAGACGGCAAGAGCACCGTGTCGGCGAACCTGGCACTGGTGCTGGTCGACCAGGGGGCGAAAGTCCTGCTGGTCGATGCGGACCTCCGGCGGCCCCAGATTCACACGACCTTTGGAATCGGGCTGGATCCCGGTATATCCGATCTGCTGCGGAACATGGTCCCGTTCGAAGAGGCTTGCTGGAGCGTGGATCACCCGGCGGGGACACTGACCATCATGCCGTCAGGCACACCACCCGATCAGCCGACCGAGCTCATCGGCAGCCAGGCGTTCGAGCGAGTCATCGAAGAGGCCCGGTCGCGCTACGACTATGTCATCGTGGACACGCCGCCATTGCTGGCCGTCACGGACGCCGCCCTGGTCGGCGCAGTCGCTGACGGCACGTTGATCGTGGCCCGGGCGAACAAGACGGACAGCGGGGCGTTGCGCTCGGCGGTCGAGCAACTGCAGCGTCTCGGCGTCCCCCTGCTGGGCCTGGTGCTGAATTGCGTCCCCCGGGGCCGCGCCGCGGGCTACTCCTACTATCCCTCCTATTACCCGTCGTACACGAGAGAGGGGCAACCCGTGGAACCGGAACGGAAACGCCCGCTTCTGAGGTCGTCGCGGGGCGCGTAGAGGGAAGAGGCGAGCGTCGCCGTGTCCCGCCTCTCGGTCATCTACATCGGTGGCTACGGCCGCAGCGGTTCGACCATTCTCGGGACGCTTCTCGGAGCGCTGCCGGAGGCGCTGCACGCGGGTGAACTGAGTTGCCTGCCAGCCGAATGGCCGGATCGGACACGCCGCTGTTCATGTGGCACGGTCCTCTGCGAGTGTCCAGCGTGGAGCGACTGCGATCCGGGACGCCTCCTGTCCGCCGCGGAATGGACCACGATCCGGCGGCTCGAGGCCCTCTCCTCGCTGCCCCGACTCCTCCTGGGGTGGACATCCCGAAAAGACCGCGAGGCGATCCGTCATTACGGGAGCGTCGTTCTTTCCGCCCTGGCCGCGAACGCAGACTGCGCGATGATCATCGATTCGTCGAAGACGGCCCGGGCTGCCGCCTCACGCCCGGCGGCGCTGGCGCGCTACTCGGAGGCCCGAGTCGTTCTCGTTCACCTCACGCGAGATGGTCGCAGGTGCCTGCACTCACTCCTGATGACGGGAAGCAACTGGAAGCTCGAGGGACGAGCCGAAGCCGTTCAACCGGGGGCGCTTCGCGCCTCGCTGGGCTGGCTGATGGCTAACCTGGCGGCGTCGGTCTCCGGTCTGTTCCTGTTCAGGGGCAGATACTGCCGGCTCCGCTTCGAGGACCTTCTCGAGGATCCGGAGGGCACGCTGATCCACCTCGAGCGTTGCACCGGCGTGGACCTGTCTGCGATTCGTGAGCGGCTTGGCCGGCAGGAAGGGTTTCCGGTTGGCCACGTCCTCGGAGGCAACCGCCTGCGCTTCGAACAGGAGGTCCGGCTACGTCCCGAGCGCGCCCAGGCTGACACGGACCTGAGCCGATCTCAACGAGTCACCTTCGCCGTCGTCGCCGGCTGGCTCAACCGACTCTATGGATACGGAGGTTGATCCGATCGGGCACATCGTCTATTTCGCGTACGTGGACGTGACCGGCTCGTCCGGTGAGAACGTCTTCTCTCGGGAACTCGTGCGCGCCCTCGCACGGCAGCCGGGAATCCGGCTTTCCCTCATCGCGCCGGAGCCCATGCACGAGTTGCCGGACGACTTCCGCGCGCCCAACGTGTCGCTCAGATTCCTTCCCGCGAAGCAAAGGGGAAGCTTGTGGTGGTCCTTGCGGATCCAATGGACCACCCTGGTCCAATGGCTTCGCGCCCGCAAGGATCTCGGCCGAACCACCGGACACGTCGTGACGCTTCGGCCCGGCACGCTGGTGCCCTCACTTCTTTCCCGAGTCTCGCGGACCCCCCAGGTGCTCGTCGTAGAGGGACTGGAGGCGCGGAACGTGTCTCGCAACGCGTCGATTCCGGGAGCTTCATCGGTCATGTCCACCATTGCCTGGCTGAATTCGGTGGCATCG
>CANPVW010000234.1 GCA_947581745.1 Candidatus Benthicola azotiphorus | reverse complement strand
GGGGTATCCCTGATCCCCGGGCATCGGGTTGCCCGAGCACGCCGTCACGACAAAAGCCGCGACACCGATCCATGTGCCTGAAGACCGTCCAATCATGTCCCTCTCCGTTGATAGAGTCGCTGCCCTCTGCCAGGTGGACGCGGACCGCTCGCTGGGCTCAGGCGAGTGAAAACTCGGCCTCGTCGATCGCCTTCACCTCCCCCGGCGTCAGTCGCACGTCGGCGGCCGCCACCGAATCCAGTGCGTGCGCTGTCGTTCGTGCTCCCGGGATCACGATCACGTTGGGGGCCTTCCCGAGCACCCACGCCAGCACTACGGCATGAGCCGAGATCCCCTTCTCGCGGGCGATCGATGCCACGATCGGGTGATCCGGAAGCTTGAGATTCAGCCGACCGCCGCCGACCGGGCTGTAGGCCAGGAAACCGATTCCCTCGCCTTCGGTGTAGTCGACGACTCCCCCTTCGAGCGCTTCTCGGAAGAAGGGGCTGAGCCGGTTCTGCACGCTGCTGATCCGGACGATCTCCGACGCCCGTCGAATCTCGGACACCGAGACGTTGGAGAGCCCCACGGCCCGGATCTTCCCTTCCGCCTTCAGGTCCGCGAGGGCCCCGACGCTGTCCTCCAGCGGAACCTCCGGGTCGACGCGGTGCAGTTGATACAGGTCGATCACGTCGGTGCCCAGCGCCTTCAACGACGCCTCGCATGCGGCGCGGAGCCGCTCCGGTCGAGCGTCGCTGTCCCACCCGCCCGCGGGGCGCGTCATCCCTCCCTTCGTCGCGACGACTATCCGGTCGGCATCGCCCGTCCACTCCCGCAGCGCCTTCGCCACGAGGCGCTCGTTGTGACCAATGTCGTCATCGCCCAGGCAGTAGACGTCGGCCGTGTCGATGAGGGTCATCCCGGCATCGAGCGCTGCGTGCAGCACCCGCACGGACTCCCGCGGATCCGGACGGGCCGCCACGGACAGCGGCATGCCGCCGAAGCCGACGCACGTGACATCCGGAGCCCCCGGTCCGAGCGACCGTTCTTCCATGTCTCCTACCTCCCCATGATTTCGAGCATCCGCTCGACATCGACGACCTTGACACGGGGCCTTCCCCGTGGCCGCCCCTCCTTCGTCTCGTGTTCGTCGAGCTTCCGCCAGTCATCGAAGCTCACGTAGCGGACCGACCGTGACTCGAGCAACTCGATCACGGCTTCCGGCTCCGGCGACTGCGGATTCAGGGTCTCTCCCCGCCCGAGCTCTTCGAGCATCCCGGCGACCGTCTCAGCGGCGTCGGGCTTGTTGGTGCCGATGATGCCGCTCGGGCCTCGCTTGATCCACCCGGAGACGAACTCGCCGGCGATGGCGGGCCCGCCCGGACCGTCCGTCACCCGGCCGGCCCGGTTGGGGATCACGTGTCGATCCGCGTCGAACGGCACGTCAGGCAGGGGCACGCCCCGATAGCCCACCGAGCGGAGCACCAGTCCTGCGTCGACCGTCTCGACCTCGCCGGTGCCGATGCTCCGGATGTAGCCGCTCTCCGTCTGCACGAGCCGATTGCGCTCGACCCGCACCGCCGCGACACGACCGTTCGACCCCACGATCTCGACTGGCGACGCCAGGAAGCGGAGCCAAAGACGGCGCTCGCAGTCCGCCCGGTCCTCGCCGGCCAATTCCCGCAGGATTTCCAAGTTGCGCTTCGCCACACGGTCCGCGTCGGCCGCGGATGCGCTCGCGGCATCCAGCGCGAGGTCTGAAGGGTCCACCCGCACGGCGACGCCATCCAGGCGGCCCAGCTCCTTCAGCTCGACGCTCGTGAACTTCCCCTGAGCGGGCCCGCGCCGGCCGAGGACGACGACCTCCCGCACCCGGCTGCTCTGCAGGGCCTCGAGCGCGTGGTCCGCGATGTCCGTGGCAGCCAGCGCATCCGGATCGGTGATCAGGATGCGCGCGACATCCACCGCCACGTTGCCGTTCCCGACCACGACGACCCGCTCGTGGGACAGGTCGAACGACCGGTGCGCGAAGTCCGGGTGCCCGTTGTACCAGGCGACGAACTCGGTCGCCGGATGGCTGCCGGGAAGGTCTTCGCCGGAGATCCCGAGCCGGCGGTCGGCCTGGGCGCCCACCGCATAGACGATCTGGTGGTAGTGCCGTCGGAGGTCCTGACGATCGACGTCCCGGCCGAAGGTCACGTTGCCGAAGTAGCGTACGTTCGGCTCCGACGCGATCCGGTCGTACTTGGCCGTCACCTTCTTGATCGAAGGGTGATCCGGAGCCACGCCTTCCCGCACGAGTCCGTACGGCGTCGGCATCCGGTTGAACACGTCGATCGAGACGGCCAGGTCGGGAGCCTTGAGCAGTGACTCCACGATGAAGAAGCCCGCCGGCCCGGCTCCCACGACGGCGACGCGGAGCGGGTGATCTCGAGTGCCGAGTGGAATGCCCACGGACGCGGAGACGCTCTCATGAGGAGTTAGCGCTCAGACGCGGGCGCCGACGAGCCGGTCCGCCCGCAGGAACGGACGCTCGCAGACTATTCCCGAGCACCCCGCGCCGTCAACGAGGGCCGACGTCTCACGCGGGCGCTCCGGCCCCGTCGTCTGACCTGCGGAAACGGGGAGCTGCCCGCGTGAGGCGGAGTCCACTACCCGTTTCAGAGTTGATCAGAAAGTCGACGTCCAGCCGACCAGGAGAGTCCTTCGCGGCTGCGGCCGGAAGAACGTGGCGTTCGAGAACTCGGCGTACAGCTCGTTCGTGAAGTTCTCGACGCTGGCCGTGATGTAGTGGGATGTGCGGCCGATCCGAGCGATCCGGAGCCCTCCGCGCACGTTGTGCACGTTGAACGACGGCAGGACGTAGCCCACCGCCGGCTGCGCCACCTGCGACTTGCACGCGTCGTTCGTGTCCTGACAGATCGTGCTCTCTCCCTGGAAGCGGAATTCGTATGACGCCCACCATGCGCCGCCCGGTCGACGGTACGTCAGCTCACCGTTCAGACGCGTGCGATAGCTGTCCGCAATCGGGCTGTTCTCGTCCAGGACGTCCTCCGCGTCAAGGAAGTTGAAGCCGGCGCCGAGCTCGAGGCCGACAACCGGGGCCCACCGGCCGCCGATTTCGAAACCCCTGTACAGCAGCTTGCCGAAATTCTGGTTCTGATACACGTCAAGACCGCTGATCACCGAGTCGGGCACGGCGGCGATCCGGATGCCATCGCGAATGTCGTTGCGGAAGACGAAGGCCTCGAAAGACACGTTGCGTCGCGCATACTTGACGCCGAGGTCCACGTTCAGGCTCGTCTCGGACTCGAGTCCGGTGTTCGGAATCAGATACCCGGAGCCCTCCGGCGTCGGACCGTCGAAGTACAGCTCTATGATGTTCGGCGCGCGGAACCCTCGTCCTACGGTGCCCACGAGGTTGAGCGACGGCAGGACCTCCCACAGCACGTTGGCGGAAGCCACTACCGTCTGCTTGTCGTTCGTGATTCCGATGACGGAAGGATTGTCCAGATTCTCGGTCGGCTGCGTCCGGGAGCGGACGTTCTGCCAGCGGGCCCCGGTGATCAGCGAGACCTTGCGACCGAGGCGAAAATCGCCCTGCGCGAACACGCCGAACCGATCGTAGATGGCGTTGGGCACGTTGGGAGTGTCGTTCACCTCTGGCTCGGAGGGGAACGGCGAGCCGGTGATCTGGCTGACCGAGTGATCCGTGTTGTTGGAATCGTCGTGGTAGAAGTCCAGTCCGTAGGTCAGGAGGTGCTTTCCGGCCAGCAGCTTGGCCGCTTCCGCACGGGCGCCTAGACTGGCGATCTCCGTGTAGTTGGCCGAGTTGATGTCCAGGGTCACGCCGGATCCGGGACCGAACAGATCGGGAATCCCGATGTTCTGAACGAGGTCGCGCTGGTTGTTCATGTAGAAACCGCTGACGTCCACGCGGTCGGCAAAGCCCCAGCCGAGTCCGTGCGCCCGGTAGCCCGCCGTCACCTTGCCCACGGTCTGGTCCGGATACTGAATCACGATGGAAACGTCATCCGGCGTCCCGAGGTCCGCGTTCGACACGTAGCCGAAGCCGGCATTCCGGGCGTTGTAGTATTCTCCCTTGACGAAGACGTTCTGGCTCTCGCTGAAGCTGTAATCCAGCAGGAGACTGTAATTCTGGTCCTCGACGCCCGTGTCGTTGACTTCCGTGTTTCCGTCGAGCGTGATGTCCCCGAAGCTGCCGGAGGGCGCGAAGTAGTTCTTCGCGTTCCGGTACGAAGCGCCGCCCCGAAAGCCGACTCTTCCGATGCGCCCGTACAGATCGACGGTCGGACGGAGCTGCTCGCCTTCGTCCCTGTAGAGAAACGTCGCCCGCCCGCCGTAGGTGTCGCCGCCGCTCAACGAGGGCACGTCGGAGGTCCTCAGGTTGACGACGCCGCCGATCGCGTCCGTGCCGTACAACACCGACGCCGGCCCGCGAACCACCTCGACCTGGGACACATCGTTCACATCGACGATGGCGGGCAGCTCACCGAAGTCCTGCTGGCGCCTGGCGTTGTTGAGACGAAGTCCGTCTTCCAGGAGGAGGATGCGCTGCCCGCGCTGGCCGCGAATCGTAGGCCTCGTCTGGTTCGTGCCGACACCGTTGACATCGATGCCTGGAAGGCGCTTGAGGATGTCCGAAGCCGTGTTAGGGGAGATCGAGCGCAGCGCGACGGTATCCAGCACCGACACCGGCGCGGCGGTGACGAACAGCTGCTTCGGATCCCGGGTCGCGGTGACCGCGAGCGGCTGCAGGATGATGGGCTCCGAAACGGAGCTGTCGGGTTCGGCGTCGGGGTTGTCCTGCGAGTATCCGGATCCGGGAGCGGCAAGAAGGAACGTGAAGCAGACGGCGAGCGAAGCGAGTCCGCGAAGACTTCTCGCCGACCCGGCACTTGAAGTAGACACTTGTACCTCCGGTGACGCCCTTGGGGGGACCTGTTTCTGCCGGCGGAGAAGCCGTCCGGCTTCCCCGCCGGCGCTGAAGGAGAGCGTAGGGAGCAGTTTACCGGGGGATGAGTGGGACGAAAATTCGCAATTCTACCGAAATGTGATCCGAAATTCTACGGAGCGGGCCCATTTGTCCCGTTGTACGGGCAGGCTAGTCTAGTAGGGGGTGGCGTCGTCGAGCAGACCGCCGTCGAGCGCGAAGCGGGTCAGGCCCGCGACCGTTCGGATGTCGAGCTTGCGCATCAGGCTCTCGCGGTGGCTCTCGACCGTCCGGCGACTGATTCCGAGGTGCGCGGCGATCTGCTTGTTGCTCTTACCCGCCGCGACTCCCTTGAGCACGTCCAGCTCGCGCGCGGTCAGCACGTCCATCCCCGGAGCCTGTTGTCCTTGCTCCACGCCGCGCAGCCCGGCCGCCAGCCGGTCGGCGACCGCGGACGTGAAGAAGGAGCTCCCGGCATGAACCGCGCGCACGGCGTCCCGCAGCTGGGAAGGCCCGGCCTCGTCCTTCAGCAGGTAACCCCTGGCGCCCGCTCGGACCGCCCGCGTGACGTACTCGGCATCGTCGTGCATGCTCAGGATGAGGACGCGGGTCGCGGACACATCCGACTGGAGACGAGCCGTGACCTCGAAACCCGAGGCGCCCGGCATCGTGATGTCCACGACGGCCACGTCTGGACGATGTTCGCGCGCCAGCAGCACGGCTTCCTCGCCGTCCGCAGCCTCGGCCACGACCACGAACTCCGGATCCTCCTCCAGGACACGCCGGATGCCTTCGCGCACGAGGGCGTGGTCGTCGGCCAGCAGTATGCGGATCCTCTCGTCGCTCATACCAGCAGCTCCTCGTCACCGGGATCTTCCGACGTTACCACCCGCTCCGCTGAAACGGAATCCGGTGCAGCGACGGGAAGCCGAATCGTGAGCTCCGCACCCCCGCTCTCCGGGTCCGTCAACTCGACGGTGCCTCCGAGCGGAGAGACCCGCTCGCGCATCCCGAGCACCCCGGTCCGGGAACGAAGCTGCTCGTCGGCGCTTTCCCCGACGGACAGCCCCGTGCCGTCGTCCCGGACGCTGAGCCTGAGCTCCCCGTCCCGGTGGTCCAGCGTCACGGTCACTGCCGAAGCGCCGGAATGACGCGCCACGTTGGACAACCCCTCCTGCATCGTGCGAAACAGTGCGAGCTCGGACTCGGGCGACAGAGCCGGCAGATCGGGCGGCGCGACGAGCTCCGTCTCGATCCCCGTCTTGTGCTCGAAGTCGTCGGCCAGGGCCTGCAGGGCGGGACGCAGACCGAGATCGTCCAGCAACGAGGGCCGCAGGTCGCGCGCCACGTTGCGGATGCTGCGGATCCCCGATCCGACGAGATCCAGGGCGAGGTCCAGTGCCGGTTCCTGCTCGGGAGTGGCCGATTCCCGTAGCAGTCCGAGTTGCAGCTTGACTGCCGCGAAGACCTGCGCGCTCTCGTCGTGCAGCTCCCGGGACAGCCTTCGTCGCTCCTCCTCGTGCTGTTCCACCATCCGGGCAGCCAGACGCTCCAGGTCCGCCGTACGGTCTTCGAGACGCTGGAGCAGGTCGGCGTTCGCCAGCGCCGCACCCACCTGGTGCCCGAGTGCCACGAGAAAGTGACTGTCGAGAACGGTGAGCGGATCCTGGGCGCTGCCCACGACAAGCAGCGCTCCCCTCACCTCGTCCCCGAGGAACACGGGGAGCGCAGCGACGTAGGGGTGGACCGCGCCGGCGAGCTCCTCCGACCAGCCTCGCATCACCTCCGGCTGCCCCGTCTCGATCACCCTCCCGATCGCGGCGCGGGCCGGCCCCGACGGGCGTGAAGACTCCCATGCCGCGCAGACGCCGACCCCTCGAATCACCCTCTCGGACGCCAGCAGGTACATGGCGCTGCCTCGCACGCCGGGCAGCGTGAGGGGTCGGGCGAGCAGCGCCTCCAGCACATCGTCCTCGTCACGCCCGCTCTGGAGATCCCCGGACAGCGCGGACAGGACGGAGAGGCCTCGATACTGATCCTCGACGACGAGCAGCAGGATCGCGGAGCCGATCGCCAGCTCGAAGATGATGTCCAGGTAGTAGCCCCACGGATTCCAGGCCCCCCGCGCGCGCAGGAAGGGATAATCGAGGTGGTGCAGGCTCCAGAGGAAGAACGCCCATGCCATCAGCGCGGCCGGCAGCGAGCCGATCTGCCGGTGGTGCCTCCACAGGATCACCCCCGTCCACAGCGTGGCCATGCTGAGAAAGACGACCGCGGGCCCCGCCGCGAGGAGGAAGTTGTCCAGCCGGTAGATCGCGATGTAGGACCACAGCGGCGGAAACAGGACGAGGACCCAGAAGACGGGTCGCCAGCGCAGCTGCTGGGAGAACACGAGGGCTGACCAGAGAAAGGCGAGGGCCGTCCAGCCGGTGAGCACCTGGTGCCAGTACAGCAGGTTCCGTTGCTCGGTGACAAGGAACGCGACGATGATGATCAGGCGCAGCGAGTACAGCCACCAGGCCAGGGCCCAGATCGCGAAGTAGGGCTTTCGATACCGGGCGTACAGGTAACCGCACACCATCACGAGCCCGAACGTGATCGCGGTCTGAAGGAAGGACGCGGCCAATTCGGTCGTGTCGTGCGGGTTCACGGCCATCTCCTGCATGGGGCGAAACAGAATGGGGAACGTCGTGCCTCGCAAGCGCCAGGGGTGACCGGTACTTTGGGGGCGCCGGGAAGCGACCTGAGCGGCATGGCGTCAGACTCGAAACGGATGGACTGCAACGTGCGTGACATTCTCCTGCTCAGCACCTCGACGCTGCACGGCGGTCGATTCCTCGAGTACGCCGAGTCCGACATCGCGAGCTTCCTGGCGGGACGGAGCGAGGTCCTGTTCGTCCCCTACGCGCGTCCGGGCGGCATGACGCACGACGCCTATTCCGAGCTCGTCCGTCGCCGCTTCGAGGACATCGGGCTCCGCCTTCGCGCCCTGCACGAGACCGCCGATCCGGTAGCCGCGGTGGGCGATGCGGAGGCCGTGTTCGTGGGCGGCGGCAACACCTTCGTGCTGCTGCGCGAGCTGTGCGAGACCGGCGTGTCGGGATGTCTGCGGGAACGAGCCCTCGAGGGAATGCCCTACATGGGATCGAGCGCCGGTTCGAACTTGGCGGGTCTCACGATCGGGACCACGAACGACATGCCGATCGTCGAGCCCCCCGGCCTTGCGGCCCTCGGGCTGCTGCCGTTCAACATCAATCCGCATTACCTGGACCCGGACCCGGGATCCACGCACATGGGGGAGACCAGGGAAACCCGGATCCGCGAGTTCCACCACTTCAATCCCCAGCCCGTCCTGGGGTTGAGGGAGGGTGCGATGCTCAGGGTGAGGGGCAGCGAGGCCCGGGTGCTCGGAACGCGCGGAGGGCGCCTGTTCAGGAGCGGCGCCGAGCCCGTCGAGCTCGAGCCGGGAGCCGATGTCTCGTTCCTGCTGGACGGGGCGCCGTCGTCCTGAGCGAGACTCCTCTCGCCCGCAGACCGTCTACATCCGCCACTCGACGCCGATCACCGGGAGTATCGGCACGGCCCCGAAGGCCCGCGGCGTCGGATCCGACGCCTGGTCGAACTGATAGAACAGCGCGTCGGCCCGATCCAGCGCGTTGATCACGCGGATGTACGGGTAGAAGCTGGTTCTGCGGCCGAACAGGTGGCTGTCGAATCGCGCCGTCGCGCGCAGGTTGAGCCGGATGTAGGTGCCTTCCGGCACGGTGACCAGTATGGCCGGTATCGGAACGGGCCCCGGCCCCGGCACCGCGGAGAACGAGGGCGCGGGGGACCCGCCCGGCGGCGCGCGGCCCGCGGTCGGGACGACCGAGAGGTTGGAGGGTCCCGGCCGGGGAATCTCCCCGAACTCGAGCCCCGCCCCGTACGACAGGTCGGCCTCGATGCGGACACCGCGACCCACATCGGCCGTCGCCCCGGTCCGCAGGAAGTGACGCCCCGTGAACAGGTCCGTCCGTTCACCTGCGACCAGCTCCGTCCAGGCCCACGCCATCGAGTAATTGCCCCACAGGAGCACCCGGCCCGCCGGCTGAGTGAACCACATGTCGAATCCGGCGTCCTGCAGGTCGGCCCCGCCGAGGACCGGAAGACCCCGGCTCGTCTTCCAGTAGCCCTGCAGGCCGAGCTGCTCGCCCGGCTTCGACGAGTGCGAGAAGCCGACCACGAGGTGCGACGCTTCGGCAGGCGAGATGGTCGTGAACACCGCGCCCAGCTGCTGCGCCTCGGTGGACGCGAGAAGCGCGCCGGACGCCGATACGGACGTGTCCGGCGTAACCACCAGCTGGTGATATTGTCCCGCCGACACGGTCAACAGGAGGCTTTCGGAAGCGTTCCACTCGAGCCGGGCCCTGGGGGAAAGAGCTTCCCCGAGACGACCCGAGTACAGCGTGCCGCGCACTCCCGCGGACAGTCTCAGTCCCCGCGCCACCCTGACGCCCCCATCGAAGTACCCGGCGAGTGCCACCGCGGAGTTGGACTGGGCGAACTCCAACCGATCGGCAGCCACACCCTCGGCGAACACGGTCGAGAGTGCGAGACGGTCCAGGTGAATGCCGAAGCCGTACTGGACGCGTCGGGGGTCGCCGAGCATGTCGAAGGTCACCCGGGTGCGTTTGGTCGTCCCGGAGGCTATGACCGGATCCACCGCACCGATCGGCAGGCGATTCCGGAACTCGCCCGAGGCTACGCCTGCCTCCAGAACACCGATCTCGAGGCGGCTGCGGTAGCGGATGGACCCTGCGGTGTTGCCCCACTCCGGACCGT
>CANPVW010000233.1 GCA_947581745.1 Candidatus Benthicola azotiphorus | reverse complement strand
GTCCGACGCTCGCGCGCCTGCCGGACATACGCCACCGCCTTCGGTACTGCCTTGATCGCGTAGATCGCTATCACCAGCCCGAAGAACGCGAACAGCATCCAGGTGGGGATCTTGAACAGGCTTCCGATCCACGCCAGCAAGACATACCTGGGGAAACGTCCCGTGAGGAGGGCCCCCAGGTACTTCCACAGCGGATAATGCACCGAGAATGCGAGGAATTTGAAGGGAAAGAACGGAATCGGTGTGAAGCCGGTGACGACGAGAACGAGGAACGGGTACTTCATGAACAGGCGCGCGAATTTCTGATACCAGACCTTGTCCTTGTAACCGCTCAGCGACTGCAGGTTCATCACCGGCACGAACACCGAGTGATCCAGCCAGCCGGCGATCAAGGTCCCGATGCTGGCCGCTGTCGCGGTATACCAGACATTGCCGTTCGAGCCGAAGTATATCACGACGGGTTCGTGCGGGAACACGGAAACTGCACTGTTGGCCGGGATCGCGTAGAACAGGAGGTAGAGATAGCTGTTCGACGAGAAGTCCTGGAGGATGAGCACGAGAGTGACGACCGCCATGAGGACCATCAGGCCCCCGAGCGTCCACACTTTGGGGCCCAGCTTGCTGTACGTCAGAGGCTGCCTGACGCCGTCAGCAAACGAGTAGTGCTCCTTGTTCTCCACGTCGTTCAAGCGCGTCGTCTCCTCGGTATTGGTCCCTTCTCGCGGCGGCCAACGATACCCGGGAGCAGACTTTGGCGCCAGCGGCACGCCCGCCGATACTGGCACGACACGCCCGGGCCCACGTAGCTTGGCCCGTCACGGGCCCCGCAAGCGGCTCCGGGTCCGGCAGCGTCCACGATGTCAGGAGCGTGCGCGTGAGAGTCTCCACCTGCCCCGAGTGCGGCAACCAGTTGGGAGAGTACGATCAGACCTGCCAGAAGTGCGGCAAGGCCCTGTCGTACGAAGCGGGAGAGAGCCATGTCGGCTGCGCCGTATGCGGTGCCGACATCGGCGCTTACACCGAGAAGTGTCCGGAGTGCGGCGAGACGGGTTATCCCGCATTGAGACCGCGGAAGGGGCGCAAGTTCAAGGGCTCGCCGGCTCTCGAGGCAAAGCGATCCAAAGAGGAGTAGCGCACCCGACCCGGTGACCTCCCGGATGACGGACTCCCCGAACTCGATCGAGTCAAGCTCCACGGAGCCGGAGGCGATCGACACGGAGGCGGGCCGCGCGGCACTGGCCCGCTTCGTCGTCGTCCTGTATCAGCCTCAGGATCTGGTAAACATCGCGCTCGTGGTACGCGCGATGAAAAACATGGGTCTGACCCGGCTGCGACTCGTCTCTCCCGCGATCTTCAACGCCTACCGAATCACGGGCATCGCGCACGACACGCGCGAAATCGTCGATGCGGCAGAGCTTTACGATGAATTCGACGACGCAGTCGCGGGTGTGGTTCGGGTCGTCGCCACGACTGCCCGCCGGAGAGCCAGCCAGCAGGTCTGGAGTGAGCCCGACCAGGCGGGGCCGGACCTCGTGACCAGGAGCGCCGGCGGCGACATCGCTCTCGTGTTCGGCCGGGAAGACAAGGGATTGCCCAACGAGATACTGGATCGGTGCCACCAGGCCGTCTGCATCCCCACTAACCCGGAGCACCCGAGCCTCAATCTGGGACAGGCCGCGATAATCGTGTTCTACGAGATCCGACGGGCCGTCCGGAGCTCGTTCCATCTCGAGGAGCGCGATCTTTCCGGCAAGCGGCGCGACCAGGCGCCGTCCGCCACGGCAGCCGAGCTGGAGGAGTTCTTCGGCGTCTGGGAGCGGGCGATGAACGCGCTGGGGATGTTTCGCGGGGTACAACCGATCACGAAGATGCGGAGCTACCGGAGGATCCTGAAGCGATCCGACATGGACCGCCGAGAGCTGCGGCTGCTGGAAGCCACCGCGTGGCGAATCGTGCACTTCGCGACGCGCATCGAGGCCCGAATCCGGGACCAGCTCGGCAAGGAAGCCCGACGGACGAGCGGCGACGGTCCCAGTTCGCCGAAATGAGCCGGCCTACTCGGAACCGTACTCGAGCGTCCGGTTTGCTGCCGGAACGTAATACCGCTCCGTGTAGTCCTTGAGCATCCGTCGCGCCGTGAATCGCGCGCCACCCGTGCGGATCGCCTGCTTCATGGTCCGTACCCAGCCGCGCGGGACGCCATCCGCATCCCGCGAGTAGTAGAGCGGTCGGACCTCTTCCTCGATC
Organism: Candidatus Benthicola azotiphorus; assembly: GCA_947581745.1. Classification (GTDB taxonomy): domain Bacteria; phylum Gemmatimonadota; class Gemmatimonadetes; order Palauibacterales; family Palauibacteraceae; genus Benthicola; species Benthicola azotiphorus. The sequence goes on along the minus strand of CANPVW010000233.1, from coordinate 7,060 downwards.
ACCCGATACAGAGATTCCGCGTCCGTATCGTCAGCGGCGGCCCAGTCCTGGGGCGTATCCCCGCCCAGATCCTCTCCGATCGCCCACCCGTTGAGGCGTGTGAAGCCCTCAGCCCACCAGCCGTCCAGCGTGGAGAGGTGCGGTACGCCGTTCAGGGCCGCCTTCTGCCCGCTCGTTCCGCTCGCTTCCATCGGCGGCCTCGGCGTGTTCAGCCACACGTCCACACCCGAAATCAGGTCCTGGGCGACGTTCATCTCGTAGTCCTCGACGAACGCGATCCTGCCCGCGAACTGGGGATCCGACGCCATGCGGTACACCTCGGCGAGCAGCGCCTGGCCGGGCTCGTCCGCCGGGTGCGCCTTTCCGGCCATGACCACCTGCAACGGCTGCCACGGATCGAGCAGCATCTCCTTCAGACGCTCGAGGTCGTGGAAGATCAGGGTGGCGCGCTTGTAGGTCGCGAACCGCCTGGCGAAACCGATCGTCAGCGAAGTCGGGTCTAGCAGCGTGCCCGCGGCCATGACCTGGCTCGGGACCGATTCTCCGTCCGTCCAGCGACTGCGCGCCCTCATGCGCAACTCCGAGAACAGGCGACCCCGGCACCTCTTGTGTGCCTCCCACACCAGGTGATCCGGAAGGTCCAGAGCTCGCTCCCAGAGCGCCGGATCATCGTGCTTGAGCTCCCAGTCCGGTCCCAGATATCGGTGGTACAGGTCCCGGAACGGCGGCGCGACCCACGATGGCGCGTGCACTCCGTTGGTCACGTGGCCGATCGGAACTTCATCGTCGTTCTCGGCGTTCGGCCACATGGAGCGCCACATCCTCCTGGCTACCTCTCCGTGTCGCTCGCTCACGGCATTGCGACCGTCCGACATCCGGATCGCCAGTGTGGACATGTGGAAGCGTCCGTCATCGTGCGGATGCCTCCCGAGAGCGAACAGCTCCTCGCGGAACAGGCCCAACCGGTCCAGGTAATGCCTGAAGTACCTATCCATGCGGTCGAGGGCGAAGGCGTCATGCCCGGCGGCGACGGGGGTGTGCGTCGTGAACACGGTCGTCCCGGCCACCCGGCGCCGAGCCTCGTCCGCGGCTACCCCCTTCTCGACGTACTCCCTGTATCGCTCGAGGGTCATGAACGCCGCGTGCCCCTCGTTGGCGTGCCACACGTCGGGGTGGATGTCGAGAGCCCGCAGTACCCGGACGCCGCCGATCCCGAGAACGATCTCCTGGCGCAGGCGCATCTCGTTGTCGCCCGAATACAGCTGGTGGGACAGCATCCGATCCTCGGGATCGTTGAGCTCGATGTCCGTGTCCACCAGGTAGATCGAGGAGCGCCCGATCAGCATCTCCCACACGCCGAGGTGGACCGTCCGGCCGTCCAGAGTGACCGTCGCGTGAGCTCCCTCTTCTCCGTTGCCCCAGACCTTTCGAACGGCCATGGACTCCGGATCGAACGGCTCCTCGATGGCGAGCTGCCGGCCGTCCTCCGTCATGCGCTGCCGGAAGTACCCTTTCTGATAGAACAGCCCCACGCCGACGAGGGGAATCCCAAGGTCGCTCGCCTCCTTGAAGTGATCGCCGGCGAGGATTCCCAGGCCCCCGGAGTAGATCGGAATGGACGCGTGCACCCCGAATTCCGCACAGAAGTAGGCGATCCCCCCTGATGCGAGATCGCCGTGGTTATCCCGATACCAGCTGCGCCGCTGCTGGAGCACCGCGTCGAGCTCGGCCATCACCGCGTCGTATTCCCGCAGAAACACCGGGTCGCGAGCAGACTCCGAGAGTCGGTCGGGGCTCACCCTCCGCAACAGCTCGACGGCGTTCTTGCCGGACAGGGCCCACAGGATCGGATCGACGCGCTGAAACAGCGCCCGCGCCTCCTGGTGCCACGTCCACCACAGGTTGTTCGCCAGTCCGTCGAGTCGTGCGATTCGCTGCGGAAGCTCCGTTTCGCGCCTCTCGTTCATCCACTCATCGCTTGAATCGGTGTCACCGGCGCCGGGGATCACAGACAGTGCATCCCCGCGACGCGCGACCCGGCGGAAGGAGGCTCGTCTGCCTTCCGGCCGGGTCATCGAGCACGAAAGCTGTCTATGCTAGATGCGTGCCGCGATCTTGTCGAGGAGGACCGCGTTGGTGGAGGTCCGGCGCATGATCCCCAGCACCTCGCCCATCGCATCCACTTCGGACACCCCGCTTAGCTCGCGGCGCATGGCGTGTGAGGCGGTGAGCGCCGCATCCGAGAGTAGAAGCTCCTCCCGGCGCGTGGCGCTCGCGTTGAGGTCGATCGCCGGAAATATGCGACGATCCGCGAGCTCGCGGCTCAGGACCAGCTCGCTGTTTCCCGTGCCCTTGAACTCCTCGAAGATCACCTGGTCCATGCGGGACCCGGTATCCACGAGCGCCGTCGCGATGATGGTGAGAGAGCCGCCGCCTTCGGCGGGATCGATGTAGCGGGCGCTTCCGAGGAAACGCTTCGGCTTGTCGAGCGAGCCCGCGTCGAGTCCACCCGACAGAGTCCGCCCGGTACCTTCTTCGACCGTGTTGTAGGCACGCGCCAGACGAGTAATCGAGTCCAGGATGATCACCACGTCCTGACCCAGCTCGGCCCTGCGGCGCGCCCTCTCCAGGGTGATCTCGGCGACCTGCACGTGTCGCTCCGCAGGGTAGTCGAAGCTGGAGGCGACCACCTCGCCGTAGCCGCAGGCTTCCATTTCGGTCACCTCCTCGGGACGCTCGTCCACGAGGAGTATGAACACCGAGGCCTCCGGGTAGTTCTTCACGATCCCTTCGGCGATCGCCTGCAGGACCATAGTCTTCCCGGCCTTCGACGGAGCCACGATCATCGCCCGCTGGCCCTTGCCGAGCGGGCAGAACAGGTCGATGATCCGATTGGTCGGATCCGGCGTCCCGCGGCGCTCGAGATTGCACTCCAGCTTCAACTGCTCTTTCGGGTGCTGCGCCGACAGGCGCTTGAAGTCGCGGCGGTGTCCGAGCTCTTCCACCGGAATGCCGTTGACTGAGATGACTCGCTTCAGCGGCGGACTCTTGCCCGTCCCGGGTGGCTCTCCGATCTCACCGGCGATCTCATCGCCCGTGCGCAGCTTGTGCTTGTGGATCAGGCGCTGCCCGACGTAGATGTCGTCGTCGCTGGGCGTGTAGCTCGTGTGCTTTCGCCGGATGAACCCGGATTTTCCGCCGAGGACTTCCAGCACCCCGAGGGTTGCTTCGTTCGTCACGTCTCTTCCGTTCATTTCTTCGCTGATGGACCCGCGCGGATACCGGCAGGTCAGGGGATACGAAACGGCCATACCGTCCGCCGCCGCGACCGTAAGGATCGAAACAGAAGCAGCATGGGCTACCAATGGAACCCGACGGACCTGGGGGGGATCCCCGGCGGAGCCGCGGGCCGGCTCGATCGCTCGCGCCTCCCGGCGCATCATACGGCAATCGAGGCCTCTATGATACCACTATGTCGCTCGGAATCAACCTCCAGTCAATTCGTGACCGGTTCCGCGCGGGAAGCTGGACGGCCCGCAAGTGATCCGCTCGTGTGGCTGAGCGGCTGGGTTCTCCGTATAAGAAGTCCTATGAAACCCCGTCACTGCAAAAGGAGTACCGGAGAAGACCGGGCTGCCTCCAGGCGTCAGTCACGGCTGCCGTTGCTGCTCCTGGCCGTGATCGCAGTCGGCGCCTGCCGCGCCGAGGCGACCCGGGACCGGGCGGATCCGGCGGACGAGACCGGGATCGGGATCCAGGATAGCGCGAGGATCGCCGAACGCCTGGCCGAGACCGGCGCCGTCTTCGGCCTCGCTTATCGCGACCTCGGCACCGGTGAGGAGGTCCTCATCTACCCCGACGCCGAGTTCCACGCGGCCAGCATGATGAAGGTACCGGTGATGGTGCGCCTGTACCGAATGGCCGACGCCGGCACCCTGGGCCTGGACGCGCCGGTCGAGATACGGAACGCGTTCACGAGCATCTACGACGGATCCACGTACTATCTCACGCCCGACGAGGACAGCGATTCCACGCTCTACGAGATGGTGGGCGGAGACGCGACCACCCGCGCGCTGATCGACCGGATGATCACGCGCTCGTCCAACCTGGCGACCAACCTCCTGATCGATATCGCGGATCCCGACTCGGTCGATTCCATGCTGGAGAGCCTCGGAATCGCCGGGGTGAGGGTCCTTCGCGGAGTGGAGGACATCCCCGCCTACCGAAACGGGATGAACAACACGCTCACCGCACGGGGCCTGCTTGAGCTGTACTCGGCCCTCGCGCGAGGGCGAGCCGCCGGCCCGGAAGCCACGGCGGAGATGCTCGATGTCCTCTCGCGACAGGAATTCAACGACGCGATCCCGGCCGGCCTGCCGGAAGGCGTCCGGGTGGCACACAAGACGGGCTGGATCACTGCGGTGGACCACGATGGCGGGATCGTCATGCCGCCGGGGGAATCGCCGTACGTGCTGGTCATCCTGACCAGCGGGGTCGAAGACGAGACGATCACCCGGAAAGCCGCAGCGGACGTGAGCCGGATGATCTGGGAGACTCGCCAAGCGGCCGGCGAGCCGCACTGAGGCGCTGCACGTAGCGTCGAGGCTCGCCCTCTCTCAGGACATCACGAGGACCGCGCTGCCGTCGATCCGGTCGTTCTTCAGGCGGATCAGGGCCTCGTTCGCATCCTCGAGCGGGAACTCGGTCACGCGGGCCCGCACCGGCACTGCAGCGGCTTCCCTCAGGAGGCCTCGCCCGTCCTCCCGCGTGTTCGCCTCGACACTGCGCAGATTCTTCTCGTGAAACAGGTGAGTCTCGTAGTCGAGCTCGGGCACGGGTGTCATGTAGATTCCCGCCGCCGCGACCGTCCCGCCCTTGCGCACCGCCCGGAGAGCCTCGGGCACGATCTCGCCAGCCGGCGCGAAGATGATGGCGCTGTCCACTGCATCCGGTGGAGCCTGCCCGGGCTCCCCCGTCCAGTGCGCTCCCATTTCGCGGGCCAGCCGACGGTGGCTCTCCCCCCGCGTCACGACGTACACCTCGTAGCCACGATGGAGAGCGATCTGGATGACTACGCTGGCCGATGAGCCGAAGCCGTACAGCGCAAGGCGACCATGGGGAGGAACCTCGGCCCGCTGGAGGGCCCGGTAGCCTATGATGCCCGCACACAGGAGCGGGGCCGCCTGTGAATCGTCGAACCCGTCCGGGATGTCATAAGCGTACTCCGCCGGAACCACCGCGTACTCGGCGTATCCGCCGTGCTCGTGGTATCCGGTGTACCGGGACCGCGGACAGAGGTTTTCCGCCCCGCGGCGGCAGAATCCGCATTCACCGCAGGTGCCCCTGAGCCACGCGATTCCGACCCGATCACCCGGGGCGAATCTGCCCACGCCCGCTCCGAGCGCGTCCACGAGGCCAACGACCTGGTGACCCGGAATGATCGGCAGCGTGTCTCGCGGGAGATCGCCCTCGATGACGTGGAGGTCCGTTCGGCAGACTCCGCAGGCGCGCACCCGTACCCTGATCTCCCCCGGCCCAGGCTGCGGATCAGGCATCTCGATCATTCGCAGGGGGTACTCATCCACCGGCGCGATGCGATCGAGGATCATGGCTTTCATCGAATCGCCTCCGCTCGAGGCTCTCCCGGCCATTCGGAGCGAACCGCCGGGACGCTCAAAGGTACGGCCGCTGGCGACCGAGCGGGAGCGCCACGTGGGCCCGGAAGGTGGTTGTCAGAAGGTGCCGAAGATCAGCGCCGCTGTGAGAACGTCCCGCGATGCGACGGTATACTCGGCGTTCAGGCCCACGGGGCCCAGTGTCAGGGTCGCCCCCAGCTTGAGCGTCACGTCGTTCGGCGTTTCCTGGCGAAATTCGATTTTCTGCAATTCCACCGGGACGTCCGCGACGATCTCGGGCTCGAACTCGTACGAGATGTCGAGATTCGCGTTCTCCAGTGTCCCCGCGCCGTAGAACGTCACAAGAGGCAGCTTCTTGCTCGCGATCAGGGAGAACTGGGTCGAGTTGGCGTCCAGATAGTCCCCGACCCTGAAGTGCTGAAACCCGAAAGCCAGCGCCAGATTGAGCGGCGCATCGTCCCACAGCCACTGATCGAGCGAGTGCTTGATCGCACCGCCGATCATGCTGATCGATCCGACGTCCTCGTCCGGTGTGAAGCTCGGAATGAATCGGATCACGAGCTCGGTGCCGAGAGGCACGCCGACGGCTCCCTGGACGGCCGCGTAGGGTGCGATCGGAATGTCGAATCCCTTGGGAAATCGAATCGCGTAATCTGCCGGATTCTCGCCCAGCGCGAGCAGGGTATCCCTGAAGGTCCCCCGGGGGTCGAGCAGGACGCCGTCCCCCTTGCCCGAGACCGTGGGAGACTGAAGCTGCGAGCCTCCCGCGGGGCCGTAGGGATCGAAGAAGACCCGTCCCTCGACTACCACCGAGTCTGGCAGAACCGGCATGAAGGTGTCCAGATCCCCTGGCACGAACGAGCCCATGACGCGAAAGCCGAGGTCGAATCCCAGAAGCTCGTGCACCTCGGCGGTGTGATAGAAGCCCGAGTTCAGGGCCGCCGCGAGTCCCTCCGACAGGGGACGGATGTAGAGCTTGCCGTTAGCGGCGTTGAGGCTGCTCAGAGACTCCGATATGTCCTGTGCCGCCAGCGGACTCGAGGACAGCGCCGCTCCGGCGGCGACGAGCCCAGGGACCAGGAGCCAACGAAGGGAGTTTCGAAGGGCCATCATCCGATTCCGCATGGCATGTTCCTGTCGTCGGCGTGCACGTCCCTCGTCGACTCGGGCCGAGGGCTCCGTCGCTATGAGGCAGGAGTCGGGCCAGCGGCCGGGACGTGGCGCAGAGCCGTTCGGGCTGAATCGATAGTATCGTAACTGAATTACCGCAAACGTGTTACACAGAACGCGACGTCCCGCGGCGCACCCGGTCACGTGAACTGCGACACGCGGACCGCGAGTATCGGGTAGCACGTCCCCGTAATCGTTGCAGATCGCGGGTGCGCGGGAGGCTGGGACGGATCCGGCTCAGGTGGCCCTCTGGA